>NZ_JBFBDW010000066.1:0-41766 GCF_040683455.1 Kitasatospora sp. NPDC093679 | reverse complement strand
CGAGGAGACCGCCGTCTCCGTCGCCGCCGAGATCGTCGCCCACCGCCGCGGCGGCAGCTGCCTGCCCCTCTCCACCGGCGACGGCCCCATCCACCGCACCACCCGCCCTGCCGCGCCGCCGGCGCCGCTCCGGCAGCTCGTCGGAGCCAGACCGTGAGACTCCTCGAACTGCACGCGCCGCACGCCCCCGAGCTGACCCTCGTCCTGCTGCACCACGCCGGCGGGTCGGCCGCCGGCTACCGCGACTTCCTCGGCCATCTGCCCACCCACTGGCGGGTGCTGGCGCTGGAACTCCCCGGCCGGGTGCACACCTCCAAGCAGCGCGGCTGCCGCTCGGCCGCCGAGGTGATGGAGTTGCTGCTGCCCGTCCTGGAGTCCGAAGTCGCGGGCCACTACGCGGTGTTCGGACACAGCATGGGGGCGCTCGTCGCCTTCGAACTCGTCCGCGTGCTGGAACGGCTGGGCCGGGCACCGCTCTGGCTCGGCCTCTCCGGCAGCCCCGCCCCGGAGACCGGCCCGCCGGCCACGGAGCAGCGCCACACCTGGCCGCACGAACGGCTGGTGCACTTCATGCGGCGGCTCGGCGGCACCCCGGAGGGCGTCTGGCACCACCCCGTGCTCGCCGAGCGGATGGTCCGCACCATGCGCTGGGACCTGGAGGTCGTCGACACCTACCGCCACCCCGGCGGCCACCCGCTCGCCACCCCCGTCTCGCTCTTCGCCGGCGAGGCCGACCCGCTCGTCCCGCCCGAGCGCATCCGCCGCTGGCGCGCCCACCTCCACAACGCCGTCGCCTTCCACAGCCTCCCCGGCGGCCACTTCTACCTCTTCGAGCACACCGCCGACCTCTGCCGCCGCATCGTCCACGACATCACCAGCAGCCGCCCCACGAGCTCCTGAGCGCCCGTCGATCTTGTACGATTCGCCACCGACCGAAGCGACCTGGGGGCGTACATGAACGGCCGGGGTGCCCGCACGACCGGAACGGCCGCCCTCGCGGCGGCCCTCCTCCTCGCCTGCGCCTGTTCCGCCACGGACGGCGGCGCAGCGAGGACCTCCGCGGCGCCCGCCGCCGTCACGGCGCAGACCCTGTGCGACGCGCTCCTCACCGCCCGGGACGTTCCCGCCGGCTTCCGGAGCCGGGCGGCCGGCTCCCCGTGCGACTTCGAGGACCCCGGCACCCGCGACGTCCTCCAGTCCGTCGCCTTCGACGGACGCGAGGACACCGAGGAGATCGACGAGGAACTCGAACTCCCGGGCACGGAGGCCGACGCCGTCTCCCGCTACCCCTCGTGGGTCGCCAACCTCAGCGAACACGGCCACCGGGTGTACGAGCAGAACGCCGCCCCGTTCCGCGACCTCGGGGACGACGTCCGGCACTTCCTCGTCCATGACACCGCACACGGGGCCGACGTGTACGTCAACCAGCTGTACGTCCGCCGCGGCCGGCTCCTGGTCTTCCTGAACGTCACGAGCCTCGGCGCCTTCCCGCCCGCCGACCTGCACCGCTTGGCGTCGAAGGCACTGGACCGCACCGCGGCCCTCAGGTAGCACCGGGCGCCGAGGTGCACGCACCACCAGCCGGTGACAACTCGGTCCGCGATGGACCTGGTCATTCTCGTCCGGCCTGCGGCAGGAAGATCGAATGACTCGTCTCCCTGCCTGCGGGCCTGAAGGCCCCGTCCGCACCAGGACCACTTCGCAGGCGCCGCCGCCCGTGCGGGCCGTCCTCTTCGACTTCTCCGGCACCCTGTTCCAGATCGGCACGTATGCGGACCGGATTCGAGCGGCGATGGCCGCACCCGTGGACGAGGCAGCGATGGACGTCATGCTGAGCGGGCTCGAAGCCGGCCTGTCGGACCCCGACGTGGTCGAGGCCCAGCGTGGCCGCGACGTGTCCTCACGAGCACACCGTCATGCCTTCACCACCTGGTACGCCTCGGTTCCCGAGCTGGCACCGGTCGCCGACGTGCTCTACGAGCAACTGCAGGCCCCCGAGCACTGGGTGCCTTACACGGACACCGAGTCCACACTGGTCCGGCTGACTCAGAGCGGTGTGACTCTGGGGGTGGTCAGCGATGTGGGTTGGGATCTGCGGGCCACCTTCGCCCATCACGGCCTTGACCACTACTTTTCGTCGTGGGTGCACTCCTACGAACACGACACCGAAAAGCCGGACCCGTTGCTGTTTCAGCATGCCTGTCGTGAACTGGGCGTCACCCCGGACGGGACGCTGATGGTGGGTGACCATCCCGCGAAGGATGGTGGCGCGGCCGGCGCGGGACTGCGCTCGTACGTACTGCCCGGTCGAGCCACCCCCGGTTCATGCCGCGGGCTGGATGCAGTGCTCCGCCTGGCCGATCTGGTGTGACCGAGCAGTGGGCCCGCACGGGCCCAGGCTTGCGTCACAACTTGCCCGACCTGTGCGGCCCGTTCGCGTCACGGCCCGATCCGGGGCAGGTCGTGGCGACGCTTGAGATAGCGATCGAACGCCTCCTGCCCGTCCGGAATGAAGCGCCACTGCCGCACGGCCTCCCGCAGCTCCGCCTCCGTCAGCCAACCGTGCCAGGCAACCTCTCTCGGGTCAGGCGTCACCTCGCCCGTGATCACGGTCTCATGCACACCGAGCCAGTAGGGACTGATCGCCCCCCGGCACAGGAACTTGAACAAGAAGCGCACTGGCACATGAATGCCCAGCTCCTCGGCCAACTCCCTGGCCGCCGCCTGCTCGTAGGACTCGCCCACGTCCACAGCGCCGCCGAACATCACCTCGTGGTGGCCGGGGAACCGGGGCAGGTTCTCGGGCCGCCGATAGACCAGAACCCGCCCCTGCTGATCACGGCAGACCGTCGTCGCGATGCGGTGGAGCCAGCCTCGACGGACCGCCTCACTGCGGTCCACCACCGCCAGCACCCGGTCCTGATCATCTACGCGCTCCACCAGTTCATCCACGGCACCCACGATCGCACGACCCCCGTCAGGAATCTCCCCCTGTCAAGACTCACGTTCCCGGCCGAGTCCCTACAAGCTCCCGAAGGCCGCAGCCCGCCGTCGCGCACCAAGTCGTAAGGGGTCGGCGCCGTGGATCCTTCCGGAGGTGTTCGCAAGGACCGGTGCAGGAGGCCACTTCGACCGGGAAAACGCAACTTCGACATGGCTCGCCGAGGCGGCTACCTTCAGCTGGTCTTCGGCGATCGCCCACGGTCGCACCGGAGTTCCTCCGGGCTGAACCGCCCGCGACGGAACGAACCGGTCACGCCCCACGAATCCTCGTTCCGTGCGCGAGCCACCGGACCGGGTCCACACCAGGCACCCCCGACCAGGGAGAGACGCATGCCCCGTCTTGCGCTGTACACGTTCGGCGTTCTGAAGTCACCCCTCGCCGATCCCGGACCTCTCACGCGCCAGCTCTACGACACTGGCGAGGCCGTCTACCGGAGGATCGGTCAGCACCCCGGGTACCTCGCGCATGCCGAACCGGCGGATGCCGACCGGGGCATGCTCTTCGGTGCGGACTGGGGTGCCTGGGGAGAGTTCGCCGTACCGACCTGGTACGGCAAGGGCCGGACGCCGGAAACCACCGCCCTGGCCGCGACCCTCTCGCTCTGGACCGACCTGCGCCCAGCCTTCGACGCCGTCTACACCGGTCTGCACCGTGCGGCGCTGAACAGGCGTCACGACTGGTTCGAGAGGACCGGACACCCGAGTCACGTGGTCTGGTGGGTCTCCGACGGCGTGATACCCACCTGGCAGGACGGGGTCTCCAGGCTGGAGCACCTCCACGACCACGGCTCCGCGCCGCACGCCTTCACCTTCCACCACTCGTTCGCCCCGGAGGGAACTCCGACCAGGACCGACGGCATCGGGACGAAGAGCGACCGGGTCCGCTGACGAGGAAGCCGGGGGCGTCGCCCGCCGGGGGCCGGTCAGCGCCAGCGGTAGGTCGTGTCCGTCATCGGCGGCAGCAGCACGGGCCGGGTCCGCGGGGCCGGGTCGGTGGCGGCCCGGGCGAGGGCGCCGCCGAGGGCCGGGTAGAGGTGCAGCCGGGCCGCGCGGGCCGGGTCGCACCACACCACGGCCGTCGGGTCCGCCGCGTCCAGTTCCACGGCGGCGAGTCCGTCCCGGGCCGTGGTCGGCAGGCGGAGGACGAAGACGAGGTGCCGCCGCCGGAAGACCCCGTCGCGGCCCGGGCGGGTACCGGCCTGGTCCTGCACCCATCGCAGCACCGGTGCCGCGGGGGCCGCGGTGGCGTCCAGCCCGAGTTCTTCGCTCAGTTCCCGGTGCAACGCCGAGAACGCGTCCTCACCCGCCTCGACGAGGCCACCGGGCAGTGAGTGCTGCACTCCGTCCGGCCGTTGCCGGCGGATCAGGCACACGGCGTCACCGGCGACCAGCAGTGCCCCCACCCTCACCTGCGCCCGTTGCACGGCTCCACCTCTCCTCTGCCGTTCAGCGGACGTTTCCGTGAGATCGGATCGGTCGGGCCACGTGGTCGAGGACCTGCCGGAGTTCGCCGATCAGCGCGGTCGCGCCGGCGGCGGCGAGGCGGTCGGCGGGCATCAGTGCGGTGTAGCCGAGGACGTCCATGCCCGCGGCCCGTGCGGCGAGGACGCCGTTGGGGCTGTCCTCGACGACCAGGCAGTCCTCGGGGGCCACGCCCATCGCCCGGGCCGCGTGCAGGAAGAGGTGCGGGGCGGGCTTGCCGATCCCGGCGACGTCCTCGGCGCTGAAGACCAGCGGGGCGGGCAGGTACGGGCGCAGGCCGGAACGGTCCAGGGTGAGGTCGATCCAGGCGTGGTCGGAGGAGGAGGCGAGGCAGTAGCGCAGCTCGCGCCGTTCCAGTTCGGCGAGGAGCTCGGCCGCGCCGGACGAGGCGTCGACGCCCTGCTGGAACGCGGCGAAGACGCGCTCGTGGCAGCGGCCGGTGAAGTCCTCCGGCAGGGTGCCGCCGTAGCGGTCGGCGACGACGGTGTGCACGTTGCGTCCGGCGTTGCCGAGGAAGTGGTGGAACGACTCTTCGAGCGTGGTCGGGTAGCCGAGCTCGGTCAGGTAGCCGGCGAGCACGCGGTGCGCGGTGTGCTCGCTGTCCACGAGCGTCCCGTCGTTGTCGAAGATCACCATCTGGTAGGCCACCCCGGCAGGTTACCGGGCGGGTACCGAGCCCCGATCACGTGACCCTCCGTCAGGCGTCGGCGCCACCCGGCCGCATCGGGTGCCGGACCCGGACGTCGGGTTCGACGTGGACCGCCCGGTCGTGGGCGAGGTCGACGTGCACGGGCACCGGCGCGTCGGTCACCTCGGCGGCGCCCGCGCGGTCGAAGGGCAGGCCGGTCCGCTGCCGCCACTGGTCGAGCGACCCGCCGACGGTCATGGACGCCGGCGCGGCCACTCGTTTCCGCATGCGTTTTCGCATTCGTTTTCCGCAGGCCGGCGCCGCACCATCCGCAACATGTGCGCACCTGCGCAAGGGCGGCTGCCCCTACGATGTCCCCATGGACTCACGCGCGCCGCTCGCAGATGCACACCGCTCGCAGCAGCACTCCGCGGGCGAGCGCCTGGAGGTGGCGGCCTCCGTCCTGGCCCTGCTGGCCGACCGCACCCGGCTCGCCCTGATGGAGCGGCTCGGCCGCGGCGAGGCGGACGTCACCACCCTGGTCGAGGCGACCGGGGCCGCCCGGCCGTCGGTCAGCCAGCACTTGGCGAAGCTGCGCCTCGCCGGGCTGGTGTCCACGCGCAAGGACGGGCGGCGGGTCGTCTACTCGCTGCGCCACGGCCATCTGCGGCGACTGGTCGACGAGGCGTTGAACGTCGCCGACCACCAGATCGGTTCGCTGGCTCCGCACGACTGACCGGCCCCGCGCCCGGTGCCGTCCCGCTCCACGAGCAACATGTGCGCGAGTACGCACATGTTGCTTATGATGGCCGGGTCGCACCACGCCGAGCGAGGGGCCGGGGCCGATGCTGTCCGTTCTGCGCAACCGCACCTACCGACACCTCTTCACCGCCCAGGTCGTCGCCCTGGCCGGCACGGGGCTGGCGACCGTGGCGCTCGCCCTGCTGGCGTACGACCTCGCCGGGGCCGATGCGGGCACGGTGTTGGGCACGGCCCTGGCGATCAAGATGGTCGCCTACGTGGCGATCGCGCCGCTCGCAGGAGCGCTCGCCGGACGGGTGCCGCGCCGGGCCCTGATGGCCGCCATGGACCTCACCCGGGCCGGCACGGCACTGGCACTGCCGTTCGTGGACCGGGTGTGGCAGGTCTACCTGACGGTGTTCCTGCTGCAGGCGGCCTCGGCCGTGTTCACCCCGACGTTCCAGGCGACGATCCCGCAGGTGCTGCCGGCCGAGCGGGACTACACCGGCGCCCTGTCCATGTCGCGGCTCGCCTACGACCTGGAGTCGCTGGTCAGCCCGGCGCTGGCGGCCGTGCTGCTGACCGCGGTGAGCTACGACTGGCTGTTCGCCGGTACGGCCGTCGGCTTCCTCGCCTCCGCCGCCCTGGTCGTCTCCGCCGTCCTGCCGAAGGCTCCCCCGGTCGAGCGCGCCGGGGGCGTCCGCGCACGGGCGGTGTTCGGCTCGCGGCTGTTCCTCGCCACGCCCAGGCTCCGCGCCCTGCTCGCCCTCGATCTCGCGGTCGCGGCGGCGGGGGCGATCGTCTTCGTCGACAGCGTCGTGGTGGTGCGCGAGCACTTCCACCGGCCGGCCGCGGACCTCTCGCTTGCGCTCGGCGCCTACGGTGCCGGCTCGATGGCCGCCGCCCTGCTGCTGCCCCGGGTACTGGCCCGGGTGGGCGACCGGACGGTGATGCTGCCGGCCGCGCTCGCCCTGCCCGCCGCGCTCGCCGCCGTCGCCGCGGTCACCGCCGCACCGCCCGGCGGATGGAGCTGGTCCACCCTGCTGGCGGCCTGGGCGCTGATCGGCGCGGCCGGCTCGGCGGTCCTCACTCCCGGCGGGCGCGTGATCCGCCGATCGGCGGCCGAGGCCGACCTGCCGGCCGC
Organism: Kitasatospora sp. NPDC093679; assembly: GCF_040683455.1. Lineage (NCBI taxonomy): Bacteria > Bacillati > Actinomycetota > Actinomycetes > Kitasatosporales > Streptomycetaceae > Kitasatospora > Kitasatospora sp. NPDC093679. The sequence goes on along the minus strand of NZ_JBFBDW010000066.1, from coordinate 34,768 downwards.
GTTCGCCGCACAGTTCTCCCTCTCGCACTCCTGCTGGCTGCTGACCTACCCGCTGGCCGGCTGGCTCGCCGCCGCGGCCGGCCTGCCGGCCACCGCCCTCACCCTCGGCGTCCTCGCGCTCGGCGCCACGGCGGCCGCCGCCGTGCTGTGGCCCCGCCGGGACCCGGACGCACTCCGCCACGAGCACACCGACCTGCCGGCCGGCCACCCCCACCTCTCCGGCGCCCACCCCTCCCGGGCCGGAGCCTGGAGCCACGGCCATCACTACGTCATCGACGAGCACCACCGTTCCTGGCCCCGCGCCGGACGCACCGGGGCCGCCGCACACTGACCTCCGCCGTCGGGACACGGCGAGCGGCGGGGCCAGTGGCAGGCGGCAGGCGGCAGCACTTGAGTCTCCCGTAGGTGGAGACGCCACGACGGGGCCATGAACGGCGACACGCTCCACGGCCGACCCGGTCGTCGCCGTGCTCGCGGCCGACTGCGCCCGGGGGGTGCGGCCGGCCCGACGACACCGGGCTCCGCCGTCGGCTGCTGCTCCGGCTGCTGCTCCGGTTGGAGAGCGTGAACGACCCGCGCGGGGAGCGCCACCTCCGCCTCCTCGCAGTGATCAACGGCTGGCCCGTGCAGGAGGGGCCGGCACCGGCGCTCACTTGGGCGGCCGAGGCGGTGCGGGCCCGCCTGCAGCCGTAGCCGCGCCGCGCCGACCGGCCGTCAGGGCCGGTCGACACGGAAGTGGTAGCAGCCGTACTCGACCGCCCGGACGTGCACCTGGGCGGTCCCCGGGTCGGCGAACGCCTCCGCGAGGGCACGGTCGAAGCAGGCGTCGGCGTCCTCGGTCAGCTCCACCAGGCGACCGCCCGTGATGTGCCCGCGGCCGTCGTAGCGGCGGAAGGCGCGCAGGGCGCCGGGGCGGGCCCACGGGTAGCCGGTGGAGTCCGCGTCCGGACCGCCGCAGTCCTCGGCGTGGATGAAGACCGGTCCCTGCTCGTCGTACGCCCCGGGCTCGGCGCCCGTCTCCGCCGCCCAGCGGCGCAGCGGGGCGTAGCTGACGAGGGCGATCCGGTCGCCGACGGCGCTCGGGCGCAGGCAGCAGCGGAGCGGGGAGCCGCCTTCGCCGTCCGGGTAGGGGGTCGTCGGGCGGCCCGCGTCGTCGCGGACGCGGAGCTGGTTCAGGGCGGCGGGGGTGATGGGCTGCGGTCGGTAGGTGTTGGTCATGTGCGTCAGCATCGCGCGGTGGGCCGGGGGGTTGCTGGCGGGAATCCGACGGCGCCTTCGGCCGTCCCGGGCGAGCGTGCGCGAGGGATGCTGGGCCCGGTGCCGGACGCGGCTCCCGGTGTGGCGCCGGCGCCGAAAATCGGCCCCCGGTGGGTGGCCGGGGAGGCAGACTGGCAGCAGGCACTGCACCACGCGCCGCACTCACCGATCCGCCGGACGTTGGGCCACCGATGGACACCACACCGCAGGACCTGCTGGTCGTCGCCGTCGAGGCGGGGGCCGGCCCCCGCCCGGAGCAGGGCGAGCTGTCGCTGGCGCTCGCGGGCGCGGAGCTGATCGACCTGCTCGACGTGCGGGCCGTCCAGCTGGACGACACCCGGATCCTGCCGGGCGGTCCGGTGGCCGTGGCGGACCGGTTGCTGGCCGAGGCCGCGGAGGCGGTCCTCCGGCAGCCGCCGTTCGAGTCGGTCGAGGACTGGCTGTGGCGCCGGGGCCGGGGGCTCGCGGCGGCCTACGCGGCCCTGCTCGGGACGGGCGGTCCGGTCCGGCGTCCGCGCTTCCACCGGGCGCACGGGACGCCGGAAGCGCAGGCCGGTGGCCCGGTGCCGGCCGAGTCCGCCGGTCGCCGTGCGGCGGTGGACCGTTGGGTGTCGCGCGAGCCCGTGCTCACCGCCCTCGCGGCGGCCGTCGACATCGGCGGGCTGCCCCCGGGCGAGCAGCCGGACATCGCCGACGACGACGTGGCGACCGTCCTCGCCGCGGTGAACGACGCGGTCCGGGAGCTGGACGCCGTGCGGCGGCGCCGCGCCGTCGAGGAGGCGGCGTTCAACAACATCTGGCGCGGTGCGGTCGGTTGAGGGGCCGCCCCGGCGTCACGGTGCGTCAGCGGGGCAGGGTGCGCAAACGCGCCTTGTGCAGGTCGAGGAACCGGTCGCACACCTCGCCGATCGGGCGGCCCTCGTGCTCGTGGCCCTCGCCCGTCGGGACGGCGTGCGCCAGTCGGTCGCCGAGGTTCGGCGCGTCGTAGCGGGCACGGTTCCACGGCTCGGCGGCGGGATCCCCGTCCGGCCGTTCCGGCCCGTCCTCGTCGCGGGTGTCCGCCACCGCCGCCGTGTCCTCCGACGCGTCGGCCGGCCGGACGAAGGAGCGCTGCAGCACGTCCGCGTTCTCGCCGAGGTCGGGGCCGTCCAGGCCCGGGCAGCTGCGGCGGTGCTCCATCGCGTACCGGTACCACGACGGTCGTCCAGGACCGCGTAACGCAGGCGGCCCGCGGGGTCCCGGACGGTGCCGGGTGAGGTCGAGGCGTTCCCACTGGTCGATTCGGGCGGCTTCCCGGGGGCGCGATGTGGTCAGAGTTTGTACATGGAGGTGTACGGAGGGGTGATCCGCTGCTGCCGCGACCCGAAGTCGACGAGGACAGCCGTGTCGCTGCCACCTTCGACGCCGATGACACGGCCGAGGCCGTGCGCGTCGTGGGTGACGCGGTCGCCGACGGCGAACCGCTTGGGCGGCGCCTCCGTCCGCGCCTTGAAGGGACTGGTGGGCAGGGGGCGGCGGGCTGCATATTCGGTCATTCCTTCGAGTATGACGAGGGGATGACCTGTTCGGAAGCACTCCGACACGCGAAATATCGCACTCATGGGGTGGATGCGGAAAGCCCCGGCGCGCCGACCGCGCAGGGCGCCGTGGCGAAACGGCGGCGACGTGGGAAGCGCCACACCCGTCGGCAGGCGCCTTTCGCGAAAAACCTCAGCTCGGGCGAGACCGCCATCCCGGCATCAACTGGCTTGCTCCGAAGGGACGTTGACGGATCCTGCGGTTGGGGATCAGAGGATGCGGCCGAGACCTCCGCAAAACCGGGGGCGAAATATTGACCCGCGACAGGCCTCCACCTGCTACAGTCGTTTTAGTTGCAGTAGTGGTTCCCATGAACTTTGTGTGCGCCTGCTGATGTATCGCAGGCGCATTTCTGTTTCCCGGCTCTTTCGGGTGGGCGCTCCGCGGCGACCCGACGCCCGCGTTGTGCGGGCTTCGAACAGCCCTTTTTAGGAGATTTTTTATGGCTAATGGCACTGTGAAGTGGTTCAACGCGGAGAAGGGCTTCGGCTTCATCGAGCAGGAGGGCGGCGGCCCGGACGTCTTCGCCCACTACTCGAACATCAACGCCAACGGCTTCCGTGAGCTGCTCGAGGGCCAGAAGGTCGAGTTCGACGTCACGGCGGGCCAGAAGGGCCCGCAGGCCGAGAACATCCGTCCGCTGTAGTTCTTCCTGCCACGGCACCCGCCCGGCAGCGAGGGGCCCGCACCGCGTACATGCCCGGTGCGGGCCCCTCGGCGTTGTCCAGGGGGCGTTCGCCCCACCCGTCCACGGCCGACGGCCGGTCCGGGTCGAGTGCGGTCTCCCTGGCCGGGGTTCGCCCGCGGTGACGCACGGGTGGGGGATGGTGCTCCCGGCGTCCCGGGACGCAGCACCTGCACGCCCCTCTCACGGTTCCGGCCTGTTGCCTTGCGGTCTTCGCCGGCGCGCCTGCGCCCCGCGGCCCTCTTCGTGGCTCGCCGCTCAGCAGAAGGCTTCCTCATGAACCGCTTTCCCGGCCCCTCCTCGTCGAGCACCCCGAGCCGGCCGCTCCAGCCGGCCGGCGGCCGACACTTCACGGAACGGGGCGGCCGTCCGGACATCCCCCCGCAGGGCGATCCCGCAGCGCACACCGTCCGGGCGGCACGGCCCGCCGTCGCGTCCTTCGACGAACTGGACCTGCCCAGGCCCCTGCTGACGGTACTGACCCGTCAGGGCCTCACCGCGCCGTTCCCCATCCAGGCCGCAACGCTGCCCGACTCACTGACCGGTCGCGACGTACTGGGACGGGGCCGCACCGGCTCCGGCAAGACCATCGCCTTCGGTCTGGCCGTCCTGGCCCGGCTCGCCGGAAGAAGAGCCCGCCCCCGCCACCCACTCGCCCTGGTACTGGTCCCCACGCGCGAACTCGCGCACCAGGTCGCCGAAGCCCTCACCCCGTACGCCCACGCCGTACGCCTGCGCACGGCCACCGTGGTCGGAGGGACATCGATCGGCCGCCAGTCCCAACGGCTCGGCCACGGCGCCGAGGTCGTCGTGGCCACCCCCGGCCGGCTGCGGGACCTCGTCCACCGCGGCGACTGCCATCTCGACGACGTCACCGTCACGGTGCTCGACGAGGCCGACCAGATGGCCGACATGGGCTTCCTCCCCCAGGTCACCGACCTGCTCGAACAGGTCGTCCCGAATGCCCAGACCCTGCTGTTCTCCGCCACCCTGGACCGCAACGTCGAACGCCTGGTGCAGCGCTTCCTGAAGGACCCCGTCACGCACTCGGTGGACCCGTCCACAGCCGCGGTCACCACGCTGCAACACCACGTGCTGCACATCCAGAACTTCGACAAGAGCGCCACCATCGCCCACATCGCCTCCCGCGACGGCAAGGTGATCATGTTCACCGACACCAAGCACGGCGCGGATCGCCTGGTCGACGACCTGCTCGCGAACGGGGTCAAAGCCGCCGCCCTGCACGGCGACAAGACCCAGCCCGAGCGTGTCCGCACACTGGAGCAGTTCCGCACCGGCCAGGTGACCGCGCTGATCGCCACCAACGTCGCCGCCCGCGGCATCCACGTCGACGGCCTCGACCTGGTCGTCAACCTGGACCCGCCGACCGACCCCAAGGACTACCTGCACCGCGGCGGCCGGACAGCCCGGGCCGGCGCGTCCGGCACCGTCGTCACCCCCGTCCTGCCCAAACAGCGCCGCCACATGGCGCGCACCGCGACCGCGGCCGGAATCACCCCCGTCACCACCAAGGTCCGCGCCGGCGACGACGAGCTGGCCCGCATCACCGGAGCCCGCGTCCCCAGCGGCGTGCCCGTCCTGATCGCCCGACCCGCCGGCCGACGACCGCGTCCGACCTCCTCCACCGCCGGCCGCGGCCGCCACTCCTCAACCCCCCGCCCACGCGCCACCAACAGCCCCCAGGAGGCCCAACCCAGGCACACCGCTCTCCCCGAGTAGGACAACGCCGAGCCCCGACCACCGTCACCGCGACGGACAGACGCAGAGGAGCCCGCCCATGCCCACCCTCATCGACCACCACCGAGCCCCCACCGTCCGAGACCGCATGCAACGACCGGAGCTGCAGATCAGCGACGACGCCATGGTCGACACCGCCCTGGACGTCCTGCGAAGCTCCGGCGCGGACCACCTCCTCGTCCGCGCCGACGACGGCCGCTGCGCCGGTCTGCTGACCCGCCTGCACCTCGCGCCGTTCCAGGCCCGGTCCTGGTACACCGAACGCACCCCCGTACGCGACATCGTCCTCGACCGTGCCCCGTTCGCCACCCCCGAGATGCCCCTCACCACGGCAACCGCCGCCATGCGCGCCCGCAACCTGGACGCCTGGCCGGTCGTGGACAACGACGGTCACGTCATCGGCCTGCTCTCCCTCTAGGCCCCGCTACCGGGCACGGGTTCGAGCCGGCGTACGGCGTGTCCCCCGGGCGTCGCACAGATGCAACCGCGCCCTGTCCCCTGTCTCCCCGCCCCTTCGAGCACCCGGCCGTCCGCTCAGTGCCCCACGGGTGCCGGCTCGCGAAGCCGAGCACCGGACCTTCCTCACCTCGCTTCCTCCACGAAGCGATGACCCGAAGGGCCCGGCGCCGTCTGAACGCGGAACCGGTCGTACGGGCGGGCTGACGGTCGCGGCCGTGGCGGCGTGCGGGGGCGGCTGCCGGCGGTGCTGTCGGATCAGAACGGAGCGGGGCCGCTGCCACGGATGGTGAGCGTTGCGGTCGGGCGGTCGAGGTCCTCGACGAGGAACGCGGCTTCGGGCCCGTCGACGACCAGGCCCGGGGCGTCGGCGTGCAGGACGGTTTCGGCGTCGGCGTCGGCGTCGAAGCGCAGACGTCCGGTCCACTGCTCCAGGCCGCCGGGACGGGATGCGCCGCCAGAGGTGCGGGTCTGGATCCGGTCGGTCCAGCAGCGCAGGTTCGCCCGGCAGCGGTAGACGTCCCCGTCGGCGTGGACCGTGGCGTCACCTTCGTGGAAGCGAGGTTCCATGGACCCCAGTCTCTGCCTGCCGGCCCCGGTCCGCCTTCCCGCTGCGGTGGGCCGGGCATCGACGGTTCGACCTGGCCTCGATCTTTCGTGACGGTCCGCCTCACCGGCGGGAGCACGCCGACCCGGCGTGGAACCCGACGTCCGAAGTCGGGGACGAAACGCCCGGTGCGGCACCGTTCCTCCGGCGGACCGACGGGGCCGGTTCTCCGTGTGGCGGCCGGGGAACGGGGCAGCCGCCCGGTAGCCCTGCTCGGACCAGGAGAGGACGAGGTCATGACCACACCCGATGACGACCGGGCGCACCCCGACGAGGAGACGCGGGAGCGTTCCGCGGAGGAGCGCAGCATCACGGCTCCCACCCCGGCGGACGTCCGGGCCAAGGGCGAGGACGACGACGGGGAGGAGCCCGAGCCGCCTGCCGCGGACGCCGTGGCACCGTAGCGACGACAGTCCGTTCCGCGTTCAACCAGCGGCTCGTCGCGGCGGCAGCCGCCCTGCCGGCGGCCGCCGCCACGAGCGCGGCCGCCGGTGGGCGCTGCGACACCGCCCGGCCCGGCGGTGGCGTCGTCGGCGGCGGCTCAGGGCGCGGCGAAGTCGTCGCGGTCCAGCGCGTGGACGGTGCAGGGGCGGCCGAGCACCACGTCCTCGCGGAGCGGCGCGAAGCCCAGGCGGCGGGCCACGGCGGTGGAGGCTTCGTTGCCGTGGTGGATCATCGCGGTGATCCGGGTGAGCCCGAGCGTGCCGAAGCCCCAGGCGAGGACGGTCCGCGCCGCCTCGGCGGCGTAGCCGTTGCCCCAGTGGCGGCGGGCGAAGGTCCAGCCGATCTCGGTCTCGCCGAACTGCTCCCACCAGTTGAGGCCGCAGCGGCCGATCGCTTCGCCGGTGCGAATGAGTTCGACGGCGCACAGGCCGTGGCCGCGTTCGGCCCACTGCCGCTGGATGTCGTGGAGGCGGGCGGCGGCCTGCTCGCGGGTGTAGGCGCCGACGAACCGGTTGACCTCGTCGTCGGCGTGCAGGCGCACCCACCAGTCGGTGTCGGCCTCGGTGAGGGGGCGCAGGCGCAGGCGCGGGGTGGTGAGCACGGTCGTCAGGTCCTCGGTATGCGTCAGGGCTTCGTCGGGGCTTCGTCGGGGACGGACTGCGAGGGCCGGACGACCGCGCCGGCCGGGTCGGTGCTCGGGACGTGCGCGGCCGCGGCGAGTCCGCTGTTCGCGGCCATGATCCCTCCCCGACGGAACGGTTCCAGTGACATCGCGGCGCCGTCAAGGCGAACACCCGCCACGGGCAACCGGGCTGGCGCGGCGTCAGCCGCGGGGACGGGGGCAGGACACGGGTACGGGCGTGGACCCGCCTCACGCGGACCGTGACGGACGGGCGCGGCGGCACATCCCCGAGCGGGTCCCCCGGGTGATCCCCGGCGGTTCCGCGGCCGGTCCGGCGCGGCCCGGGATCCGGGGACCGCGGGCCCCGCGTGTTTCGCTCCCGGGGCGACGGACGTACCGTCGAGGGACGGGACCGATCACGGGCCGGCCCCACACGCAGGCCGCCCGGACCGGAACCGCAGCAGGCGGCGGGCCCCGGCCCGGCCGTCGGCGCGGATGGCCCCGGCCGATGCGGGTACGAGGAAGCCGGACGGAGGGGCAACCGAGACGACCGGGAGGCCGTGATGACCGAGAGCGGCAGGGCGGACGAGGTCTACCAGCCTGCGGACACCGCCGACGACCAGGCCGATGCCTCCGCCTTGGACCTGCAGAACGCCCTCGACGAGCGGACCTACGACGATCTCCTCGACGAGGGGTGGTCACCGCCCGAGCGGCCGTTCGCCGTCCGGCAGGCCGGGACGACGGCCGGTGAGCAGCGGTCGGGCGAGTCGCTCGACCAGCGGCTGGCCCGGGAGCTGCCCGACCAGGAGCCGGACGCGGGCGACCGCATCGGCGACCTGGCCGGCGGCGACGGCGAGCCCGTCGACCGCGAGGCGGGCGCCGAGCGGGCCGGTCGCCTGGTCGCTCCCGACGAGGGCGCGCACGACAGGACCACCGAGCTCTACGCCGAGGACGTCGGCATCGACGCCGGCGCGGCCTGTGCCGAGGAGGCGGCCGTGCACATCGTGCCGGACAGCGCCCTGGACGGCTCCGACGACGCCGACGGCGAGGCCGCCTGGCCGTGACGGCCGGTGGCCGTCGGAGCCGTTCGGGTGACGCTCCCGCAACCGTCAGCCGGCCTCGGGCGGCGGTGCGGGGAACCGGTCCCAGACGCGGTGGCCGGCGAGGAGCTCGGTGATCCCGCTCAGCACGGACTCGCCGTCCTCGCCGAGGACGACGCCGGGGGCGTCGGCGGGGATGCCGGCGGCCCGCAGGGCGCGGTCGGCGCCGTCCCAGCCGCCGATGGCCTTGGCGTGGCGCCAGGCCTCGCCGAGCAGCAGGGTGACCCGGGGGTCGACCCCGCCGTCGGACGGGATTCCGGCCTTGGCGTCGCGGCCGCCGTCGGCGTCGGGGCCCGGCGCGGGTGCGCCGGCGAGCAGCACGGCGTCGAATTCGACCGACCGGGCGGTGGCGAAGGTCCGCTGGACGGCCACCGGGTCGGCGCCGTCCGCGGTCAGCCGCCCGCCGGCGGGGGCGACGACCAGCGGCACCATGTCCGCGGCGAGCACCGCCCGGCGGGCGGCGGTGAGCGCTTCGAGGTCGCCGTCCGGGCCTGCGACGATGCCGATCACCCGGCCGGCGGTCGGCCAGGTCCGACCGATCTGGGAGAGGGCGGGGCTCGGGGTCCCCGCGGCGTACCCGGTCGATTCCGGTGCGGGCAGCCCGAGCCCGTCGGCCACCTCGGCGCAGAGCCGCGGGTCGATCTCGGCGAGGACCCGGAGGCTGCGTTCCTTGACCGCCTGTTCGTGGCACTTGGCGAGTTCGAAGGTGTACGCGGCGATGATGTGCTCGCGCTCGGTCGGGCTCATGCTGGCCCAGAAGATCCGGGGCTGGCCGAAGTGGTCGTCGAAGGAGGCGGGCGCCTCGCGGACCTTCGCCGCGGCGGGCAGAGGAACGGGGTGCTCGATGAAGGCGTGCTCCGCGGTGCCGGCGAAGAACGGGCAGCCGCCGTCCAGGGAGTTCGGCTTGTAGGGCGCCACTCCGCTGTGCACGGCGTCCTGGTGGAAGCCGTCGCGGAGCATGTCGTTGACCGGGGCGTGGGTGCGGTTGACCGGGATCTGGGCGAAGTTGGGGCCGCCGAGGCGGGTGATCTGGGTGTCCAGGTAGGAGAACAGCCGGCCCGCCAGCAGCGGGTCGTCGGTGACGTCGATGCCCGGGACGAGGTGTCCGGGGTGGAAGGCGACCTGTTCGACCTCGGCGAAGAAGTCGGTCGGGTTGGCGTCGAGGGTGAGCAGGCCGACCGGCTGGACGGGGGCGAGTTCCTCGGGGACGAGTTTCGTGGGGTCGAGCAGGTCGATGCCCTCGAAGGTCTGCTCCGGGGTGTCGGGGAGCACCTGGACGCCCAGCTCCCACTGCGGGAAGGCGCCGGCCTCGATGGCGTCGTAGAGGTCGCGCCGGTGGAAGTCCGGGTCGGCGCCGGCGATCAGCTGTGCCTCCTCCCAGGCCAGCGAGTGGACGCCGAGCTTCGGCTTCCAGTGCCACTTCACCAGGGTGGTGCCGCCCTCGGCGTCGACCAGGCGGAAGGTGTGCACGCCGAAGCCCTCCATCGTCCGGTACGAGCGGGGGATGCCGCGGTCGGACATGTTCCACAGGGTGTGGTGGGTGGCCTCGGTGTGCAGCGAGACGAAGTCCCAGAAGGTGTCGTGGGCGGACTGCGCCTGCGGGATCTCCCGGTCCGGGTGCGGCTTGGCGGCGTGGACGACGTCCGGGAACTTGATCGCGTCCTGGACGAAGAACACCGGGATGTTGTTGCCGACCAGGTCGAAGACGCCCTCGGCGGTGTAGAACTTCGTGGCGAATCCGCGGGTGTCGCGCACGGTGTCCGCGGAGCCGCGGGACCCGAGCACGGTCGAGAACCGGACGAACACCGGCGTCTCGGCGTCACCGGCGAGGAAGGCCGCCGTGGTCAGGTTCGCCGCACTGCCGTAGCTGCGGAAGACGCCGTGGGCGCCGGCGCCGCGGGCGTGCACCACGCGTTCCGGGATGCGCTCGTGGTCGAAGTGGGTGATCTTCTCCCGCAGGTGGTGGTCCTGCAGCAGGACGGGCCCGCGCGGCCCGGCCTTGAGGGAGTGGTCGGAGTCCGCCGGGCGGGTGCCCTGCGCCGTGGTGAGGAACTCCCCGTTCTGGGCGCGCGCTCCGGGGTCCGAGCCGTCCGCGCGGCCGGTCGCGGAGACGGGCCGCGGGGCCGCCTGGTCGGGCTTCGGCGGCAGCGGGGGCCGCGGCTCGGTGGGCTCCTCCACCTGCGGGGGTTCGGGGCCGGGCGCGCCGGGCAACTCGGGCGGCGACTCGGCCAGGACCTCCTCCGCCTTGTCGACGATCTTCTTGATCGGTCCTCGGTCGTTCATCCCGTCCTCCGGGTTCCTGTGTCCTGTCGCGGGCCGACTCTGCGCCTACCCCGGGGGCCCGGACGAAACGGCGTCCCGGTCGTCACGCGCCGGCGAGCAGTTGCGGGGAGAGGGTTTTGATCACGGTGTCGGTCCAGCGCATCTGACGCAGGGTCTGCGGATGGCAGGCGGTGGCGAGGCCGAGCAGGCGGTCCTCGCGCGCGGCCTGCGCGAGTCGGGCGAGCATCTCCCAGTGGAGCGAGTTCCCGGTGGCGGCCAGGTGGAGGCCGCACAGGTCGTCCAGCAGGGGCAGGCCGGTTCCGGGGGCCTGCTCGGCCGGGTGCCGCCCGACGGGCGCCGATGGTCCCGCGCCGGGTTCGCCGGCCGGGCCCGGCAGGTCGAGACCGTAGTGCCGTGCGGTGCGGGCGATGCGTTCGGCGTGCTCGTGGGACCAGCGGGCGACGTCGGTGGCGACGTGGTGGACCTCGTGGTCGGCACGGTGCCGGTCGGCGGCGGCGAGCAGCTCGCGTTCCATGCGCCGCTCGCCGTCGTACAGGGCCCGCAGGATGATCGCGATGCCGTTCACGGTCCGTCTCCTTCCCCGGCCGGTACGGCTCCGGAGGTCTGGGTGGCCACGGCGTCCGGTCCTCCGGTGGTCGGCGGCGCGGAGCGCGGGTCGACCGGGGCGGAGGCGGTGGTGGTGGGCGCCGGGGAGACGGCTCCGCCGGCCCGCTCGACCAGCGTGAGCCGGGCGGCGGCGGTCTTGAAGACCGGCTGTTTGGAGACCGGGTCCCAGTCGGTGATCGTCGTCTCGTTGGCGGCCCGGCCGCTCCGGCCGTCCGGCCGGTGGCCGCCGGGGGTGTCCCAGTAGCCGTAGTGGAAGGGCAGGAAGACCATGCCGTCGCGGATGCCGGTGATCCGCAGCCGACCGCGCACCGATCCCCGCGGACTCGCGACCTCGACCAGGTCGCCCTCCGCGACGCCGTGCCGCTGCGCCTCGCCCACGGAGAGCTCGACCCACACCTCGGGGGCGGCGGCGTTCAGCTGCGGGACGCGGCCGGTCTTGGTGCGGGTGTGGAAGTGGTACAGGGTGCGGCCGGTGTTCAGCTGCAGCGGGTACTGCGCGCTGGTGTCCTCGTGCGGCGGCAGGTACTCGGCGGCCTTGAGCACCGCCTTGCCGTCCGGGTTGAGCGCCCGGTACTCGGTCTCGGAGACGGCGGCCCCGGTGACCAGGTCCTTGCCGTAGCTCTCGCAGTCCTCCGCGGCGGCCCAGGTGATGCCGTCGGTGTAGAGCCGCTCGGTGCCGTCCGGCACGTCCCCGGTGCACGGCCACTGGATGCCGCTGCGGCCGCGCAGCCGGTCGTGGCTGAGGCCGGTGTAGTCGCAGGGCCGGCCGCGGCTGCACTCCTTCCATGCCTCGAACGCCGAGTCGGCGTCGTGCCAGCCGACGAGCGGACCGCCGTCCTTGTCGCGGAAGTCCATCCGGCGGGCGAAGTCGAGCAGGATGTCCAGGTCGGGACGGGCCGCGCCGGGCGGGTCGACGGCCTTCTCGGAGAGGTGGACGGTGCGGTCGGCGTTGGTGAAGGTGCCGGTCTTCTCGCCCCAGGTCGCGGCGGGCAGCACGACGTCCGCGAGTTGCGCGGTCTCGGTGGGGTACAGGTCCTGGACCACGGTGAACAGCCGTTCCTGGCCGAGGACGTCGCGGATGCGGTGCAGCTCGGGCAGCGAGACGGCCGGGTTGGTGCCGGAGATCCACAGCATCCGGATCGAGCCCTGCTCGGCGTAGCGGAAGATCTGCATCGCCGGGGTGGGCGGCCCGTGGTGCGGGATCCGTGCGGGTTCGACGTTCCACACCCTCGCGAGGTCGGCGACGTGCTGCTCGTTCTCCCAGTTGCGGAATCCCGGCAGGTCGCCGTCGGCGCCGCACTCGCGGGTGTTCTCGGCGGTGGGCTGGCCGTTCATCTGCAGGACGCCGCAGCCCGGCCGTCCGAGCATGCCGCGGATCAGCTGCAGGTTGTTGACCTGGACGGCGGCCGCGGTCGCCTGGTGGGACTGGTAGACGCCCTGCAGCACGGTGGACAGCAGCCGCTCGGCGCCGCCCAGGACCTCGGCGGCCCGCTCGATGTCCCGGGCCGGGACGTCGCAGATCCGCGCCGCCCACGCCGGTGTGCAGTCGGCGACCTGCTCGGCGAGTTCGTCGAAGCCGACGGTGCGGGCCTCGACGAAGGCGCGGTCGACGCGGTCGGTGCGGACGATCTCGTGCAGCAGGGCGTTCAGCAGCGCCACGTTGGTGCCGGAACGGGGGGCGAGGTGCACGGTGGCGCGGCGGGCCACCGGGGTGGGCCGCGGGTCGACGCACACCAGCCGCGGCGGGTCGGACCCGGCGAGGCGGTCCAGGACGCGCATCCACAGCACCGGCTGGGTCTCGGCCGTGTTGTGCCCGAACAGCGCGATGACGTCCGCGTGGTCGACGTCCGCGTACGAGCCGGGCTGGCCGTCGCTGCCGAAGGTCTCCTTCAGCGCCTCGCCGGCGGTGGCGGTGCACAGCCGGGTGTTGCCGTCCAGGTGGCTGGTGCCGATCCCGGCCCGGGCGATCACCGCGAGCGTGTAGTACTCCTCCAGGAAGAGCTGCCCGCTGGTGTAGAAGCCGATCGAGCCGGGACCGCGCTCGCGCAGCAGGCCCTTCGCCTCGGTGACGACGCGGGACATGGCGGTGTCCCAGTCGCAGGCCTCCAGCCGGCCGTCCCTGCGCACCAGCGGGGTGGTCAGCCGGTCGGCGGCGTGGTTGGCCTGCCAGCCGAAGAGGTCCTTCGGTCCGAGCCGTCCCCGGTTGACCCGGTCCACGGCACGGCCGCGCACGCCCACGATCCGCCCTCCGGCGACCGCGATGTCCATGGCGTCCCCGTCGGAGTGCAGCAGCGACGCGCTCTGCGCCCACCGCTCCACCCTGTCCGCGGTGGTGCCGGGTGCCAGGAAGGAGTCGACGCGCACCGGCCACGGCTGCCCGCGCCCGTAGGGGGTGCGGTCGCCCCAGGGCTGTGCGATCCGGTCCAGTGCTGGTTCCATGGCCGGCCTCCGTGCTCACCGGTGTCCGTCCCGGTCCGTGACGGTCGTGGCCGCGTGTACCCGGCCGGTCGGCGGCTACGCGGGCTGCGCGCACCCTCCGGCTGCCGCTCGGCGGGGGTGCGCGGGGCCGCTGTCGGCGCGCTCACGGGCGGCCGGCCGCCGGGGTGGGCAGGACGCGGGCGATGAGCAGGGCGACGTCGTCGTCGGTGTCGGGGCGGCGCAGCGCGGCGAGCAGGAGGTCGCAGGTGTCGTCGAGGGTGCGGCGGGGTCCGGCAGGTCGACGGCGGCGGTGTCGGCGACCTCGGGCACGGTGACGTCCGCGAGTTCCCGGGCGGTCGCCGCCACGTCCAGGGTGGTGCCGACCCGCATCGAGGCGTCGGCGACCAGTGAGAGCCGGCGGCGGGCGCGGGAGGCCTCCTGGGCCTGTTCGTGCTCGGCGGTCACGTCCGTCACCGTGACGGCCAGCCCCAGTACGTCGCCGGTCCGGTCGTCCAGCCGGTAGTAGGAGGAGGTCCAGGCGTGTTCGCGGCCGAAGTCGGAGAGCGGGCGCCCGGTGGCGAACTCCTCCAGCACCGGCTCCCCGGTGGCCAGGACCTGCCGCATCCGTTCCTCGATCGCGGCGACGTCCAGGTGCCCGAGGACCTGGCCCGGGTGCGGCCGAGGTGGTCCGCGGCGGGCACGCCGTTGATCCGCTCCAGCGCCTCGTTGACGAGGACGTAGCGCAGCTCGGTGTCCAGGACGGCGAGGCCGATCGGCGCCTGTCCGACCATCCGCGCGGACAGCGCCAGGTCCCGTTCCAGCCGGGCCAGCGTCCGCCGCTCGGAGGTGATGCCGAGGACGCACCACTGCCCGGCCCCGGCCTGCAGGCGCATGGTGCGGAACTCGACCTCCACCGTGCGCCCGTCCTTGTGCCGGGCGGGGAACGCGCCCGCCCGGACGCCGCCGTCCGCCGTCGCCCGGGTGAAGTCCTCCCACGCCCGGCCGGGGCGGGTGCCGCCGACCAGCAGGTCGAGCGCGTCCTGCCCGAGGGCCTCCGCGCCGGTGTGGCCGAACAGTGCCTCGGCCGGCGGGCTCCACAGCGCGATCCGGCCCCGGCCGTCGAGGACGACGGCCGCGACGCCCAGCACGTCCAGCAGTCCGCCCGGGGCCGTCGCGGGACCCTGCGGGCCGGGCCGCTCGCCGTCCGCCGCCATCGTGACCACCTCCCGCGCGCGACCGGGTGCCGCACCCGCCGGTGCCGGTGCGGACCGTTCCTCCCCCGGCGTCTGCCCGATCGCCGCCGCCCGCCACCTGTCGATTCCGCGCCGGCCGCCGATCGCGCCGGCCGGTCCCGCCGTCCGGTCCTGCGGGGCGTTCGCCGCCCGGGACTTCGGCGCCGCCGACGGGGGCGCCACGCCCTCGACCGCACCGGGTGCCGGACCTCCGGGACGGTCCGGTCCGGTGCGCCGGCGGGGTCGGCGCGTCCCGCCCGGGCCCCGGGCGGATGCCGTAAGTTTGGCCAATGGCAAAGTACTTCGACGTGCACCCGCAGACCCCTCAGGCGCGCACCATCGGCACCGTCGCCGACAGTCTCCGCTCCGGGGCGCTGATCGCCTACCCCACCGACTCCTGCTTCGCGCTCGGCTGCCGACTGGACAACCACGACGGTCTGGAGCGGATCCGGTCGATCCGGCGGCTGGATGACCGCCACCACTTCACGCTGGTGTGCGAGAACTTCGCGCAGCTGGGCCAGTTCGTCCACATCGACAACGACGTGTTCCGCGCGATCAAGGCGGCGACCCCGGGCAGTTACACCTTCATCCTGCCCGCGACCAAGGAGGTGCCGCGCCGGCTGCAGCACCCGAAGAAGAAGACGGTGGGCGTCCGGATCCCGGACCACACCGTCGCCCGCGCGCTGCTCGCCGAGCTCGGCGAGCCGCTGGTCTCCAGCACCCTGCTGCTGCCCGGCGAGGAGGAGCCGATGACGCAGGGCTGGGAGATCAAGGAGCGGCTCGACCACGTGCTGGACGCCGTCGTGGACTCGGGCGACTGCGGCACCGAGCCGACGACGGTGGTCGACTTCTCCAGCGGCGAGGCGGAGATCGTCCGGCGCGGGGCCGGCGATCCCGCGCGGTTCGAGTGAGTGGGGTTCCCGGTGGAACCTCCAGCCGGCTGCCGCCCGGGGCGGCCTCGGTGGAAGGCGTCAGCGGGGGCGTCAGCGGGCGGCGAGGACCTGCGGCAGCCGGTCCGCGACGCCGTCCGCGAGTTCCTCGAACGCGCCCCGGAGGAACGGTGCGGCGAGCCTCGCCACGCCCTTGAAGCGCAGCTGCGCCCGGTAGTCGACGACCGCGCCGCCCCCGTCGGTCGGCCGGACGGTGATGTCGTCGGTGGCGGTGACCGTTCCGTTCTCGCCCACGAACAGCAGGCGGTCCGGTTCCCGGCGGACGAGCCGGTACTCCAGTTGGGTGGTGCGTCCGCGGAAGCGTGAGGTGTTCGTCCAACGCGACCCCTCCGTCACGGGGCCGGTGTCGGTGCGGACGCAGCTGACCGTGCCCGGGTCCCACTCGGGCGTGTGGCCGAAGTCCGCGAGGTAGCGCAGCACGTCCTCGGCGGGCCGGCCGACCGGGATCCGGCGTTCGACGGTGACCACGGGGTCTCCTCCCTCGGGCGGCGGGCGGTTCGGTGTCCCCCGCTCGTCCCCATTCGGAGCCGGCGGTCGTTCGGACTGGTCCGGGCCGGTCGAGCCGTTCCCGGTCCGCGCCGCGGGATCTCAGTCGGCCCCGCGGGCCGGTGGCAGCAGCAGTTCCGCGGTCGCGGTGACGGTGAGCAGGCGCGCCACCTGCGGGGAGGGACGCGCCACCTGCACGGCCACGCTCCGCCGGTCGGCCCGGGCCCTGGCCTTCAGCAGGGCGTTGAGGCCGGAGGAGTCGCAGAACTCCACCTGCGCCATGTCGACCGTGACCGGCGCACCGGGCGGGCAGAGGTCCACCGCGTCCTCGAGCGCCTCGGCGAGTGCGGGGACGCTGTAGAGGTCCACCTCCCCGTCCAGGAAGAGCACGGGGCCCTGCGGCATCGATCCCCTGGTCACCGTGAGTCCGGCCATGGCCGACCACTCCCCTTCCGTCCTGGCGGCAGATGCGTCTACCCAGCGGCGGCGGGCTCCGAACACGGGGATTTCCGCTGCCACCGGCGGGCCGCATAAGGTCCGGGTCCGGAGAAGGGGGTGGGTGTGGGGCGGATCCTGCTGGTGGACGCGGCTCCCGGGGCACTGCTCGACCGCGAGGTGGAGCGACTGGTCGGGCACGGTCTGGCCGTCACGCTGAACCTGCGGCGGGTGGCCGACCGGGCGTCCGCGGTGGCGGCGTGGGCGGACCGGGTCGAGTTCACCGATGTCGACCCGTTCGACGAAGCGGCACTGATCGGCGAGGTGGTTCGGGGTGGGCGCGGCTACGACGCGCTGAAGTCCCGCGCGGGGGTCCCGCTGCGGGCCGCCTTCCTCGCGGCGGCGACCGACGGGGCGCTGGCCCACCGGCTCCGGGTGATCGGCCGGGCCGGGGCGGGCACCGACCACGTCGACCTGGCGGCCGCGGCCCGGCACGGTGTCGCCGTCACCCACACGCCCGGCTCCAACGCCAACGCGGTGGCCGAGTTCGCGCTGGCCCAGTTGCTCTCCCTGACGCGCGACCTGGTGGCGCACAACGGGGCGGCGCACCGGGGCCGCTGGAGCGCACCGTCCGCGCCCGCGGTCGAACTGGGCGACCTGACCCTGGGCATCGCGGGACTCGGCCGGATCGGTCTGGCGCTGGCCGAGCGGGCCCGCCTCCTGGGCATGGCCGTCCAGGGGTGGTCGCGGAGCCCGGCCGGGCCACCGGTCCGCCGGGTGGAGTCCCTCGCCGCGCTGCTCGCCACCAGCGACGTGGTGTCCCTGCACCTGCCGCTCACCGCGCACACGGCGGGGCTGGTGGGCCGGGCGGAGCTGGCGCTGATGCGGCCCGGGTCGATCCTGCTGAACACCTCGCGCGGCGGCATCGTCGACGAGCAGGCCCTCGCCGACGCCCTGCGCGACCCGGCCCATCCGCTGTCCGCGGCCGCCGTCGACACCTTCGCCCACGAGCACGCCGCGTTCGCCTCTCCGCTGTTCGGCCTCCCCCGGGCCCTGCTCACCCCGCACGTCGCCGGCATGACCGGACGGGCGATGGCCGAGGCGGCCCTGCGCTGCGCCGACCACGTCGCGGCCCTGCTCGCCGGCCGGCCGGACGGCATTCCGGTGGCGGTGCCGCCCGCACCGGCGGGGAGCGCGTGGTGAGGCGCGTACCGGACGACGATCCGCTGGGCGGCATGCGCCGGCGGCTGGAGGAGGACCTGCTCGGCCACGAGCCCCGGGAGGGGTTCGCGGACCGCTGCTGGGTGCTGCACACCGCCTACGAGGGGCGGCGGCGCCTGCACTGGGGCGACCTGCTGGCGAGGACCGGCAGGCGTCTGGAGGACTGGCGGTACACGCCCTCGTGGCGTGTCTTCACGGGGCTGCCGGTGCCGGAGGGCTTCGATCCGTCGCTCGGGGAGATCGACCGGGAGTGCCTCGGCCGCCTCGTCGAGGTGGTGGCGCGGCACAGCGCCGACGGGCTGCGCACGGAGTGCTACTGGGCGCAGGCCGCGATCGAGGACGCCTGCGCGCCGGTGCCCGTCCGCCGCGGCCGGCTCGACGAGGCGGTCGCCCACCACGACGCCGGTCCCGGCCGCGGGGGGATCCACAGCACGCAGTTCCCGGCCCACTGGTGGCCGCCGGACCGCTCCTGGTTCGTCGTCACCGACTGGGACCTGAGTGCCACCGAGGTCTTCGGCAGCCGTGCCCTGATCGCCGATCTGCTCGCCGACGACACCCTGGAGGCGGTGCGCCACCCGAGCGTCGCCGAGGTGTGGGGCGGCGAGCCGGGGTGGCGCGACACCGGGCACCCCTCCGTCTGAGGGCGGGAGCGCCGCGTCCGCCGGCACGACCGGGCCCGGCCGGGCCGCGGGAGGGGCCGGCCGGTCCGCGGGGGCCGTTCAGCCGGACACGGGGGTCCGTGCCCGCGCGTACTGCGCCCAGTCCACGATCGGCATCGCCGCGCCCGCGTCCTCCTCGCCCCGGCAGTGGGCGCGGTGGCGGAGGCCGGTCCCCTCCAGGTCGAGGTGGCGGCCGAAGGCGGGGTGTCCGGCCAGTCGCCGGGCGTAGGCCCAGACCCTGGGGTGGTCGGCGACCCGGTCGACGGCGGCGGCGTGCAGGTGCCAGCGGTGGACGGTGTCCAGTTCCACGAGGCTCACCCAGACGTGGACGTCCGCGAGGGTCGGTCCCCCGTCCAGCAGGTGTTCGCGGTCGGCCAGGCGCTGCTCGATCGCGCCGAGCCCGGCGAGCAGGCTCCGCAGGGCCGCCTCGCGCTCGGCCGGGGCGGTGCCGGCCAGGCCGGCCCGCTGGGCGGCCGCGTCGAGGCCGCGTTCGCAGAGCAGGGCCACCGCCTCGACGGCGGTTCCCGCCCCGGCCGGCCGGAGGTTCCTGCCGTCCCGGTCGAAGCGGTGGGCCAGGTCGGTGAGGATCTCGCCGCTGTCGGTGCTGACGATCCGTCCGCTCCAGTCGTCGCTGAGCACCGGGGCCGCGGCCGGTCCGCGGTGCCGGTGCGAGGTGGCCTCGTACAGTGGCCGCAGGGCCAGGTACCCGCCGTCGCCGTCGTCGGGCAGCGCCGGCAGCCAGCCGATCGGCAGCACGTCGTCGAGGGCGAGGAGGCTGTGGGTGACGGCGATCCGGAGACAGTCCGGACAGGAGCGGGCGAGGTGGAGCCGGTAGCGGTGCGGCACGGCGCTGTAGCCGCTGCGGGCGTCGCGCCCGATCCTCCCTCGGAAGGAGGGCACGGCGGACGGGGACGATGCGGGCATGAGGGTCTCCCAGACTGCGCGGGCACGCGCACGCGTGCCGGTATCCGGCGGGGAAGCGGGGGACGGCCGGCGGGCCGGAGAAGGGACCTGGCGCGACGTCAGGCGGCGGCCACCGGGCCGCGGCCGCCGCGGAGGCGGGGTCTGCCTGCCAGGCTGCTGCACACCCGCAGCAGGTCGATGTGGCGACGGGACGTCAGGACGGGCAGCAGCCGGACGGC
Source organism: Kitasatospora sp. NPDC093679 (assembly GCF_040683455.1). Classification (NCBI taxonomy): domain Bacteria; kingdom Bacillati; phylum Actinomycetota; class Actinomycetes; order Kitasatosporales; family Streptomycetaceae; genus Kitasatospora; species Kitasatospora sp. NPDC093679. Next base: position 14,829 of record NZ_JBFBDW010000066.1, on the reverse strand, counting down.
GTGCGCCACGCCGCCGGTGACCGGCTCCGTCTGCCCCACGACCCCTCCGCCCGCGTTCGAGGACTCCCCTGCCGGAGTGTCGACCCGCGCGCCGACCCCGTCAAGGGCGCCTGCCCCGGGAGGCCCATTCGTCTCGCCCCTCGGACGGGAACGGCCCGCGATCCGGGATCGCCTCCTCCGGCGCCGACGGTCACGTGCGCCCCTCGCGGCGATCGGGGAACGCCTCCCGCAGGGCCGGCAGCAAGGTCCCGCCGGCCCACTCCAGGAAGGCGGGCTGGCTGTCGCCGCCGATCTGGATGAGGGCGACCTCGCCGAAGCCCGCCTCGGCGTACGGGCGGACGGCGTCGACGAAGTCCTCGACCCGGTCTCCGCAGGGGACGGATCCGGCGACGTCCTCCGGGCGGACGAACCGGCTCGCCGCGGCGAACCCCGCGGTGCCCGGAAGTTCGGCGTTGACCTTCCAGCCGCCGCCGAACCACCTGAACTGCTCGTGGGCCCGCCGTACCGCGGCCCCGCGGTCCCGGTCCCAGCAGACCGGCAGCTGGCCGACGGCGGGCTTCCCCGCCCCGCCGTGCGCCGCGAACCCGGCGATCAGGGCCGCGTCCGGCTCGACGGCGATCACCAGGTCCGCCAGTCGCCCGGCGAGTTCGCAGGAGGCGGGCCCGGACACCGCGACGCCGATCGGCGGCGGCCGGTCGGGCAGGTCCCACAGCCTCGCGCCGTCGACCGTGAAGTACCGGCCGTGCCGGGTCACGTACCCGCCCCCGAAGAGTGCCCGGACGATGCCGACCGCCTCGGCGAGCATGGCGTGGCGCACCGCGACCGCGGGCCAGCCGCGGCCCGCCACGTGCTCGTTGAGGTTCTCGCCGCTGCCCAGGCCGAGCCGGAACCTGCCCTCGGACAGCAGTTGGAGCGTGGCCGCCTTCTGCGCGACCACCGCCGGGTGGTAGCGGAAGGTCGGGCAGGTGACGTAGGTCATCAGCGGGAGTTTCGAGGTGGCCTGGGCGGCGGCGCCGAGCACCGCCCAGGCGTACGGGGCGTGGCCCTGTTCGTCGAGCCACGGGAAGTAGTGGTCCGAGATCACGGAGAAGTCGAAGCCCGCCCGCTCGGCGTCCACGGCGTCGGCGACCAGGGCCCGCGGGGCCCGCTGCTCGGTCATCATCGTGTATCCGATCTGCACCATGGGGGGCGCCTGCCCGGCCTGCGGCATCCGCACCGCTGCGGCGGTGCCGGGCCGGTCGTGTCCGTCGGCTTCGCCCGGTGACCTGGGCGGATCACCGGACTTCGCCCGGAGGGCTGCGGCGGCACGGCCGGTGCGTTCAGGCTTTCAGGGCAGGACCGTCCGACGCAGGCACCCGATCGACAGGAGGCCGACGTGCAGCCCGTGCTCCGCATCGCCCATCGCGCCGGCCCGGGGGGTGTGCGGGTGGTGGAGGTCCTCGGCGAGGCCGACATGGACACCACCGGCCAGTTGCAGGCGGCGCTGCGCAAGGCGGTGGCCGCCCGGCCGGCCCCGGCCGCCGTGGTGGTGGACTGCAGCGGGCTGGAGTTCTGCGCCGCGGCCGGGCTGAACGCGTTGCTGCGCGGCCGGGAGGCCGCCCTCGAGGTCGGCGTCGCCTTCCGGCTGGCGGCCCCGCGCCGGCAGATGCGCCAGTTGCTGCGGCTGACCGAGACCGACCGGGTGTTCACCGTCGACCGCGCCCGCCCGGCCGCCGTCGTCGCCGTCGCCGCCGACGGGTCGGGTGCGGCTGCGGACGGCGCGCCACGGGCGAACGGCCGGCCGCACCGGGCGGGCGCCCCGACCCCGGGAAGTCCGGGAGCGGCGAGTCCCGTCCGCCGGTGGTGACCGTCGCGGCAGCGGCTCGGGCGGCTCACCCGTCCCCGGGCCAGTGACCGGTCACCCGGTGGACGGCTGCCGCACCACCGCGGTCCAGTGCCGCTCTCACCAGCGCGAACACCGCGCCCTGCAGGGCTGCGGCGAGCAGCACCTCACCCCAGCTGCGGTCCCTGTCGGTGGCCTCCGGCGCGTCCTCCCCGTGCCCGGCGAGCTTCCAGACCTGCTTGAACACGGCGCCGGCCAGCAGGCCGCCGAGGGCGCCCACCAACATGCCCACCGGCTTGTAGACGATCTTGACGAGACTCATGCCCGATCCGCCTCCCGGAACCATCGTGGAAGAAGGCCGCGAGCTCGCGGTCGCCCGCGCTCCCGGCGTCTCGCACCTGCCGGCCCGTCGTGCCCCGCGTTCGGTGCGTGGCACTGACCGGCGATCAGATCGAGGGCGACATCACCGAACCCGGTCTCCGCGGTCACCATCGCCGTTCCCTTCCGGTCGGACGCGGTGCCCGGCACACGCCCGGGGACGCCGGCCGCCGGACACCTGCGGAATCCGCGCTGCGGCCCGAGGTCATCCACGGGCCCGGCCGGCCGGCCGGGCCCGGCGGGCGGGGGCGGAGGCCAGACGGCCCGCCAGCCCCACCGCGGCGACCGCCAACCCCAGTCCCGTCCCGAAGAGCATGACCGCGAACGCGAACAGTCCCGCTATGGCCACTGCACCGACCTCCCCTGTGTCCGCCGGACGGTCCGTCCGGCCCTCGCGGGGCGCGTCTGCCCCCGGTGCGGGCCGCCATCCCGGCGCACACGACCTCTTCACCGCGGCCCCGCGTCACCGTTCGCCGGACCGTTCCTGCTCGGGGCCGCGGGTCCGGCGGAGGGTGCTCGCGGCGTCGGCGGTCGCGTCGTACCCCTCGCGCAGGTCGTCACCGTCCGCGGGCCGGCTCCGCGGCGGCGACGGGTCCGTGGCGGACGCCCGGTCGCCGTAGGAGCGGTCGCCGACCGCCTCGTCGCCCGGTTTCACCGTCCGCTGCGGGTGCGGGCTCGCGCCGCGGGTGTCGGGCGGGTCCTGCTCGTGCCCCTTCATGTCTGCTCCTCCTGACGGTCGGGCAGTCGGCCGGTGGACGGTCACGCCGGCGCGCTGACCCGCGGGTCGTCGGACCACAGCGGGTTGTCGGCCCCGACGCTCTCGTACCGGGCGAGGGCGAGTCCGAGGCAGAAGAAGGTCGGTGCCCACTCGCCGACGAAGATGCCCCATCGGTCCGCCCGGTCGATCCCGGACCGCTCCATCTTCGCCGAGGCCGTCCACGACATGAACGACAGCCCGATCGAGGCCACGGCGGCCAGGTAGGCGTGCTCGGACCTGAGGCCCGCCTCGTGCAGCTTCCTGATGATCATCACGCTCTCCTCTCCCGTGCCCGGCGCCTTCGCGCGCGGGCACGGCCGCGCCTACCCGTCTGCCGCCGGACCAACGGAGGAACGGCCGACCACCTGCCGACGCATCGACTGCGCATCGGTGGCCCTCGCGCAACGGGCGGGGTCACGCCGGGCGGCGCGCCCGTCCCCGGCGCTCAGACGGGCGGGATGGCGGGGGACGGCGGGCGTTCGAAGAAGGTCTCCAGCGAGACCGTGGCCTGGGTGCCGTTGACGCCCTCGACGGCGTAGAGGCGGCGCAGCACGTCCTGGAGCTGTTCGGTGGTGGCGGTGCGGACCTTCACCAGGACGGAGGCGCTGCCGGCGATGATGTGGGCCTCCTCGATCTCCGGGATCGCGGCGAAGGCCTCGGCGGAGTCGCCCATCCAGGCCGAGGACTCGACCATCACGAAGGCGAGGACGCCGAGGCCGAGCGCCTTGGGGTCGACCTCGACGGTGGTGCGGCGGACGACACCGCGCTCGCGGAGTTTGCGGACGCGCTCGTGGGCGGCGCCCGCGGACAGCCCGACCGCCCTGCCCAGGGCCGCGTAGGCCCGGCCGGCGTCCTGCTGCAGCAGTGCGATCAGTGCGCGGTCGGTCTCGTCGAGGTTCTCCGATGCCATGGTGGAACCATATCGGCTTCTGTCATACTCATCCATCACCGAATGACATTCGGCCATACGCAACAGAGGGATGATGGTGTCCAGCGATATGAACCACGGCCTGTACGAGATTCTGGACGACCGCTTCCGCACCGGGCGGTGCGCCAACGGCGACGTCCGCCTGGAGAAGCTGCACGGGGACTGCCGCTGGGCGGAGGGCCCGGTCTACCTGCCGGCCTGGCGTCAGCTGATCTGGAGCGACATCCCCAACGACCGGATGCTGCGCTGGGACGAGGCCACCGGCGCGGTCGGCGTCTTCCGCTCCCCCGCCGGCCACAGCAACGGCAACACCCTGGACGGCCAGGGCCGGCTCGTCAGCTGCGAACAGGGCAACCGCCGGGTGACCCGCACCGAGCACGACGGGTCGGTCACCGTGCTCGCCGACCGCTACCGGGGCCGCCGGCTCAACTCGCCCAACGACGCCGTGGTGCACTCGGACGGCTCGGTCTGGTTCTCCGACCCGGACTTCGGCATCACCAGCGACTACGAGGGCCACCGCGCCGAGGCCGAGATCGGCGCCTGCAACGTGTACCGGATCGACCCGGGCAGCGGCGAGGTGCGGCTCGTCGCGGACGGCTTCGAGGGCCCCAACGGGCTGGTCCTCTCCCCCGACGAGCAGCGGCTCTTCGTGGCGGACAGCCGGCAGCGCCACATCCGCGTCTTCGACGTGCGCGAGGACGGCACGCTCTCGGACGGCGAGGTCTTCGCGAAGTCGCCGGAGAGCGGCTTCGACAACATCCGCTTCGACGACGGCGGCCGGCTCTGGGCGGCGGCCCTGGAGGACGGCGTGCACTGCTACGACCCGGACGGCACGCTCATCGGCCGCCTGCGCGTCCCGGAGCCCGTCTCCAACCTCGCCTTCGGCGGGCCGAAGAACAACCGCCTCTTCATCACGGCGACGACCTCGCTGTACTCCCTCGTGATGGCGGTGACCGGAACGTCCCGGGTCGCCCGGGCCCGGGCGTAGCCGGCCGGCCCATGTCGCCGATGCCGAGCGGCTCGTGACGGTAGGTTGGCCGGATGCGTCTGACGAAGTACGGCCACGCCTGTGTGCGCATCGAGGACGGCGACCGGGTGCTCGTGATCGACCCGGGCACCCTCTCCGAAGCGGAAGCCCTCTCCGGTGCCACCGCCGTGCTCATCACCCACGAGCACGCGGACCACCTCGACCTCGGCAAGCTCGCCGCCGCCCGGAAGGACAACCCCTCACTGACCGTCCACACCCATCCGGCCCTGGCCGCGGCCCTCGGCGACGGCGCGACCGCCGTCGCGGCGGGAGACGCCTTCACCGCGGCCGGGTTCACCGTGCGGGCCGTCGGCGGCGAGCACGCCGAGATCATCGACGGCCTGCCCGGCTGCCCCAACCTGGGATTCGTCGTCGACGGTCTCTACCACCCCGGGGACTCGTTGCACGTTCCCGCCGAACCGGTCGACACCCTGCTCGTCCCGGCCTCCGGTCCGTGGCTGAAGCTCCGCGAAGCGATCGAGTTCGTCCGCGCCGTGCGGCCGGCCCGGGCATTCCCCATCCACGACGCCAACCTCAGTGCCGTCGGCATGGACAACTTCGACGGCTGGCTGCGGGAGGAGCACGGAACCGACTACGCCCGCATCCCGCCGGGCGGGTCGGTCGACCTGGAGGAGCCCGGCAGCCGGCGGTGATGCCGGCCTCCCGGACGCCCCCGGGCCGGCTGCGCCCGGCGGGGCGGCGGGGGTGACGCGCGCCATGCCGTTCCCGGCCCCGGCCTGCCTACACTGGCATGCCACCCGCGGGGCAGCGCCGCCCCGTGCAGCCACCGGCTCCCGCCGCCCTCCGGGTAGCGGCCGGTACGCGTCCGAGGACCGCCCATGCCCACCGATCCGGCCCCCGTCGTCGCGGCCCCCGTCGTCGCCGCCTGCGCCCGCTGGCTGCTCACCGCCTTCCCGCCGGCTCCCGGCGCCTTCAGCCGGGCCACCGCCGAGGCCCAGGCACAGCAGGCCGCCACCGTCGCCGCGGCGCTGCGCCACCCGACCACGCTCGACGCCGAACTCCTCGACCTCCTCGGCCCGGGCGGCAGCGGCCGCCTGGACGAACTGACGGGCCGCCACCCGGACGATGCCGACGCGGACTGGCGCACCTGGGTCGACGAGACCGTCGTGAGCTGGGCGGCCTGCCTCCTCGCCGACCCCGCACTGGCGGTGCGCGCCCACCGGGCCGTCGCGGCGACCGAGCACGCCGGCGTCGCCGGGGACCCGCGCCGCCTGGTCGTCCCGGCGCAACGCGACACGGACGCCGCGCCCCTGCTGCGCCACCCTGACCTGGTGGAGCCCGTCGCCGCCCTCCACCGCGACGGACTCCTCGCCGTCCTCGCCGACCTGTCCGGCGCCCTCGGCCCGTCCGGTCTCCCCGCCGAGGCCGGTCCGCTGTCCTGAGCGGCCGGGCCGCCCGCGGACCGGCCGCCCGGGGGGCCCGGCCGACGGCCCCGGCTCAGGCCAGGTCGCGCATCCGGCGGACGGGGCTCGCCAGGATGATCGCGGGGCTCGCCACGCTGCACACCGCGAGCAGCAGCAGCGCCGTACGCGCCCCCCAGGCCTCGGCGGCGGCCCCGGCGGCGAGCGCGCCGACCGGGATCGCACCCCAGGAGACGAACCGGACGGTGGCCATCACCCGGGGCAGCAGCTCCGGCGGGGTCTGCGTCTGCCGGTGGGTGCGGGTCACGATGCTCGTCACCACCACGGCGGCGGAGAACCCGGCGTTGCCGACCGCGAACACGAGCGCGGCCCAGCCGGAGCCGGCCAGCGGGAGCAGGAAGGCGAAGACGGCGGCGACCGCGGCGGCCCGGCGCAGGGCGCGGCCGCTGCCGAGCCGGGCGACCAGCCGGGGCGTGGCGGCGGCACCGAGCAGGCTGCCCAGACCGGCGGTGGCCATCAGGGCGCCGACCACGGCGGCCGGGGCGCCCAGGGTGCGGACCAGGAAGACCGGGGTGAGGGTCATCAGCCCGCCGCAGACGAAGTTGACGGCCGTGGCGTCGGCGGCGCACGGCCCGATCACCGGGTGCCGGGTGACGTACCGCCAGCCTTCGCGGATCTGCTCCCGCATCCCGGCCGCGTGCGGCCGCCCGCCGGCCGGCTGCCCGGCGTACGGCAGGCTGCGCAGCAGTGCGGCCGAGGCGAGGTAGCTGAAGGCGTCCAGGAGCACCGACGCGGCGCCGCCGAGGAACTGCACCAGCACGCCGCCGAGCGAGGGCCCGGCGAGTTCGGTCGCCGCGGAGCTGCCGGAGACCAGGCTGTTGCGGGCGGTCAGCTGCTCCTTGGCGACGATCGAGGGCAGGAAGGTGGCGTTGCCGACGTCGAAGACGACGCTCGCCAGTCCGACCACCAGGGCGACCGCCACCAGGTGCGGCAGGCCCAGTACGCCGAGGGCGGCCGCCAGGGGCACCGAGGCGACGGCGGCACCCCGGACGAGGTCCATCGCGACCTGGGTGCCGCGCAGCGGCAGCCGCTGGACGAGGACGCCGGCGGGCAGCCCGATCAGCAGCCAGGCGACGTAGGCGGCGCCCGTGATCAGGCCGACCTGGACGGCCGTCGCGTGCAGGGTGACCACGGCGAGCAGCGGCAGCGCCACCGCCGTCACCTGGTCGCCGAGCCGGCTGACCGTCGAGGCCGTCCAGTAGCGCCAGAACGCCGCCGCGTCACCGCCCGGCCCGCTCCCGCCGACAACCTGACCGACCTCGCCGACCTCGCCGACCTCGCCGACCTCGCCGACACGGGCTGCCCCGTCCTGCGGCGGGTCCACCGTCTCCGTCGTCACGTCCACCCCTTGGCAAGTGAGTCTCTTTAGGGAACTCACTATAATCGGTGATCATGCGGCACACCGGAGCGGCTGACCCCGACTGCGCGATCTCCCAGGCCCTGACGGTCGTCGGGGACGCCTGGACCCTGCTCCTGATCAGGGACGTCGCCGGCGGCACGCACCAGTTCGACGCGCTGCAGGGTGCGCTCGGCATCAGCCGGAAGGTCCTCACCGAACGCCTCAAGGCCCTGGTCGCCGACGGCGTGCTGGAGAAGCGGCTCTACCACCCGCACCCGCCGCGCTACGAGTACCACCTGACGGAGACCGGACGCGGCCTGCTGCCCGTCCTGGTCGCCCTGCAGGACTGGGGCGGGCGGTACGTCCTGGGCGACGGCTCGCTCTCCGGCACCAGTACCGCCGACTCCGCCGAGACCCGCCGGGTCATGGCACTGACCGGCCGCCGGCTGCCCGCGTTCGACCTCGCCGCGGCCTCCGGCGGCCGGGTCGACCCGGTCGCCGCCGACCGGGCCTGGACGGTGCTGTACTGCTACCCCGGCGCCTACGCACCGGGCGGCCTGGACTACCCGCCGGGCTGGAGCGCCGTCCCGGGCGCCGCGGGCTGCACCCTGGAGTCCTGCACCTACCGCGACCGGATGGACGAGTTCGCCGCCCGCGACGCCGCCGTGTACGGCGTCAGCACCCAACGCCCGGACCAGCTGGCCGCGTTCGCCGAGCACGCACGGATCCCGTTCCCCCTGCTGTCCGACGCCGACCTGCGGCTGGCCGCCTCGCTGCGGCTGCCCACCTTCCGCGCCGCCGGCGTGGACCGCCTCAAGCGCCTCACCCTGGTCCTCGACTCCGCCCGCACCGTCCGGGGCGTGCTCTACCCCGTCAGCGACCCGGCCGGCTCGGTCGAGGACGCCCTCGCCCTGCTCGACGGCCTGTCGGCCACCTGACCGCCCCGGCGGGCACGAGGTTCCACCGGGCACGGAGTTCGGCCGGGCGCACCGCCGTCAGGCGGTCCGGCACGCCCTGCGCCGCGCCGGCCCCATGAGGGCCCGGCGCTCGTCCTCGCCCATGCCGCCCCAGACGCCGTACGGCTCGCGGACGCTCAGCGCGTGGGCGAGGCATTCGGCGCGCACCGGGCAGTCCCCGCATATCCGCTTGGCCGCCTCCTCCCGCGCGTCGTGGGCCCGCCCGCGTTCTCCCGACGGATGGAAGAACAGCCGTGCGTCGGACCGGCGGCAGGCACCCTGCAGCTGCCAGTCCCAGCGCTGGTGGAGCGGACCGGGCAGTCGGGAGATCATGGCCACGACATCGTTCCTCTCGTTCCGGCCGGCGGCGACAACACCCCACCGGCACGCCTGATGTGCGACGCCTTGCCGGAAATGACCGGCTCACACGTCCGAATGCCGCGCGGCCCCGGACGCGGCTCGCGGCGGGCACGGATACCGCCGGCCGCTCGGGGGACACGGGCAGGCATGACGACTCGTGATGGCGGACGGCTCGCCCGTCGGGTGCTGGGGCCGATGGCGGTGCAGGCCGCACTACTGGTGTTGCTGGGCGTGCTGATCGTCCATCCGCCGTTCGGCCTGTGGGACCCCCGGGAGCCGGCGGTGACGACCTGGCTGGCCGCGCACCGCGGGGCGGCCCTCACCACCTGGAGCGGGTGGCTGTCGGCGGCCGCCTTCACGCCCGCGGTCGTGGCGGTCACCGCCCTCACGGTGCTCGTCCTGCTCACCGTCAGCCGTCTGCGGCGGTGGCGGGAGGCCGTCTTCCTGGCGGGAGCGGTGACGGTGCAGGCCGTGCTGTTCGTGGCGGCCACCGCACTGGTGGGCCGCCCCCGGCCGGACGTCGTCCGGCTGGACGGGGCGCTGCCGACCTCCAGCTATCCGTCGGGGCACGTCGGCGCCGCGACCGCGCTCTACGGCGGGCTGGGCGTCCTGGTCCTGCTGCTGGTACGCGGGCGGTGGCGGTACGCGGTGTGCGCGCTGCTCTGGCTGCTGCCGCCGCTGGTCGCGGTGAGCCGGCTGTACCGGGGCATGCACCATCCCAGTGACGTGCTGGCCGGGCTGGTGAACGGCGCTGCGGCGCTGTGGGTGATGCACCGGGCGGTGCTCGCCGACCGCTCCCCCGCCGCGACCCCCGCCGCGGCCGGGCTGCCCCGGCTCGTCGACCGCGCCCCGGACCGGGCCGTGCACCGACTGGTGGACCGGGTGGTGCTGTTGGTGAATCCGGTGGTCGCACGTGCCGCAGTGGTGTCCGAGGTGCGCGCCGTGCTCGCGGCCCGCGGCATCGCGGTCGCCTCGACGGTCGAGACCGCCGCCGAGGACGCGGGGCGGTCCGCGGCGGCGAACGCCCTCGCGGCAGGCGCCACGCTGCTGGTGGTGTGCGGAGGCGACGGCACCGTGACGGCCTGCGCCGGGGCCCTCGCCGGGACGGCGACGACGCTCGCCGTCGTCCCCTGCGGTACCGGCAACCTGCTCGCCCGCAACCTGGGCCTGCCGGCGGCGCCGGGGCCGGCGCTGGCGGCCGCCCTCGACGGAGCGCCGCGCCGGCTCGACCTCGCGGAGGCCACCGGCGACGGCATGGACGGGGCCGTGGTCACCGCGATGGCCGGCATGGGCCTCGACGCGGCCGTGATGGCCGCTACCGGACGACGGCTCAAGCAGCGGCTCGGCTGGCCGGCCTACGCCGTCGGCGCGGCCCGCCACCTGCGGGACCGCCCCGTCCGTCTGACCGTCCGTCTCGACGGCGCGGCGCCCTTCGAGCGGCGGGTGCGGATGGCCGTGGTCGGCAACGTCGGCTCGCTCCAGGGCGGCATGCGCCTGCTCCCGGACGCGGAGCCGGACGACGGCGTCCTGGACCTCGTCCTGCTTCACCCCCGCGGGGCCGCCGGCTGGCTCGCCGCCGTGGCCGCCCTGCTGACGGGCCGTGGCAGGGGCCGTACGGAACGCGGACCGGACGGGCCGTTCGAACACTTCCGGGCCCGCAGCGTCGACCTGGTCGCCGACCGGCCCTGCCCGCGCGAGCTGGACGGCGACCCGGTGCCGGAGGGACGCGGCCTGCGGCTGGGCGTCCGTCCCGGCGTGCTCACCGTGCTGGCACCGGCAGCGCCGGCGGCGGCGCCCGCGACGACCGGCACGGGGGACCGCCAGGAAGGAGCGGCGGCCTGATGGGAACCGCCACCCGGGTGCAGGACGGCGGTGGCACGCTCGCCGCCGACGAAGCGGTCGCGACCCTGCGCGACCACGGCCGCTGGTCCCTCTTCCGCGACGCCTTCGTGCGCTTCCGGTACGCCGACGGCTTCAGCCACGCCCGCGCCCTCGCCTTCCAGACCGTGCTGGCGCTGGTGCCCTTCGCCATCGCCGTGGTCGGCCTGTCGTCGGTGCTGCCCACCGGGCGGCTCGGCGACGTGCTCGGGGCGAGCCTGGAGCGCCTCGTGTCCGGGGCCAGTGCGGACCTCGTCCACGAGGTGCTCGAACGCAGCCGGCAGCGGGCCGGCGACGGCGGCGCGGTCGCGCTCTGGTCCGGGGCGGTGTTCTCCCTCGTCAACCTGGTGACCGGGCTCTGCCAGATCGAGCGCGGAGCGAACCGGATCTACGGCATCGAACGCGACCGGCCCTTCCACCGCAAGTACGGCCGGGGCATCGTGATGGCCGCGACCGCCGGCCTGCCGCTCGGGATCGGCTTCGTCGTCCTGGTGGCGGGCCGGCAGGTCGGCGCCGCCGTCGCCGAGGTCTACGGCCTCGGGCCGGGGGCCGCGGCGGCCTGGGCGGTCCTGCGCTGGCCGGCGGGCGTGGTGCTGGCCGTCGTGGCGGCCAGCGTCGTCTTCCGCCGGGCGCCGCGCCGACGCCAGCCCGGCTACAGCTGGCTGGCCTTCGGCGCCGCCTTCTACCTCGTGCTGTGGGTGGCCTCGACCTGGCTGCTGGGCGCGTTCCTGCGCCTCAGCGGCTCCTTCGACGCCGTGTACGGGCCGCTCAGCGTCGTCTTCTCGCTCCTCGTCTGGTCCTACCTGACCGCGATCGCCCTCTTCCTCGGCATCGCGTTCGCGGCGCAGCTGGAGGCGGACCACGCGGGCCGGCCCGCACCCGCCGGACCGGACCCGGACGCGATACCGGACCGGCGGGGAGCACGGTCGTGAGCCGCCGCGAGGGCGGGCGTCCCCGGTGGCCGACCAAGGCCGCACTGCGGACGGCGGACCTGCACCTGGGCGAGCGCATGGCCGCGGCCTCGGCGGCGTTCCTGGTCGCCTCCGTGCCGGCGGGGGTGCTGCTCGCGCTCATCGAGCTCCGGTGGACGCCGCTGCGGGACTTCGACTCCGGCGCGGCCGGGCGGCTGCACGCCGTCGTGCTGCGGCACCCGGGCCTGCTGAAGATCCTCGACGTGCTCAGCAACGGGGTGTGGGATCCGCTGACGATGCGTCTGGCCGTCGCGGCGGCCGTGCTCTGGCTGCTGTGGCGCAGGGCCTGGCGGCTGGCCGCGTGGGCGGCCGCCACCGAGACCGCGGCCGGGGTGATCGGGCTGGTGACGAAGACGGCGGTCGCACGGGTGCGGCCGCACCTGGACGCGCCGGTTTCGCAGGCGCCCGGATTCTCCTTCCCGTCCGGGCACGCCCTGACGGCGACCGTGTCCTGCGGGATCCTGCTGCTGGTGACGGCGCCGCTGGTGCCGCGTGCGCTGAGGCCGGCGGCATGGGCGCTGGCCGCGCTGTCCGTGGCCGGGGTGGGGTTCACCCGGGTCGCGCTGGGGGTGCACTGGGCCAGCGACGTCCTCGGCGGGTGGCTCGTCGGCGGCGCGCTGGTCGCGGCCGCCGCCTGGGCCTTCGACGCCTGGCGACACGAACTCGGCCTGGGCGTTCCGCCGGCGACGGAGGGCCTGGAGCCGGAGTTGGCGTCCCCGCGGGCCGCTCCGCCGTCCCGGCCCGAACACTGACCCGGCCCGAACGCCGTCCCGAATCACACGCCGGCCCGAACCGGACGGCTGTTCCGGACCGGACGCGGTCCCAGCCCGGACGCTGAGCCGGACGGACATGGGCCGAACCGCACGCCGTCCCGGACCGGTCACCGAGCCGGAGCGTCGGGGTCGGGAGGGAGCCCGCTTGCGGCGGCGGGTTCCGTGCCCCGCCCGGCCGCAGCGCGAAGCGCCCGCCGACGCCCCGCGGAGGCTGCCGCAGGGATCCTGGTGAGGAGTGCTGCGGCAACTCGGGCGGGGAGCCGGCGGGCGTTCCGGGCGGGGCGGGGCCGCTCGTCACCGCCGGTGGCGCATCAGGGCCAGGACGGCCGCCGTCCCGAGCATGGCGCCGCCGAGCGCGGCCAGCAGCGGCGCACCGTACCTGGCCGACTGGAGGACGAGTTCGCGGGCGGAGGTCTCCGGGTGCCGGCCGACCGCCGCTCCGGCCGTGTCGCCGACGCCGGCGGCGAACCGGTTCAGGTGGGAGGTGCCGGCGCGCAGCCGGTGGGCGGCGTCCCCGGCCCGGGCCTCGACGGCGTGGCGGGCGCGGTCTCCGGTGCGGCCGACCCCGTCCTTCAACCGGCCTCCGGTGCGGCCGATCCGCCGCCTGGCGCGCTCGGCGGCCTGACCGGCGCTGTCCCGTGCCTGTTCGGCGGCGTCGCGCACCCGGGCGCCGACGTCGGCCTTGGCGGCGAGTTCGCCGACGGTGTCGGCGAGGCGGTCGCGGGTGTCGGCGATCTGCGAGGTCAGTTCCGCCACGCTCGGGGCGGCCTCGTCCGTGCTGTGCCTGCGGGTCATCGGTGTGCACGCTCCTTGATCACGTCGATGTCGGTCCGGCTGGTCGCGACCGCCCGCTCGGGGACGGGCGACCCTGCCTTCCTCAGCTGTCCCCGGCCGGTCAGGGCGAGCAGGCCGGCGGTGACTGCCAGGACGCCGCCGGCCACGAGGGCGGCGGCCCAGAGCGGCATCACCAGCGCCAGGCCGGCTATCGCTGCCGCCACGAAGGCCTGCAGGCCGATGACGGCGAGCAGCCCGGCGCCACCGAGGAGGCCGCCGCCGCGGCCGGCCCGTCTGCCCTTGGCACTGAGTTCCGCACCGGCCAGCCGGAGCTCCTGGCGCACCAGGTCCGCGGCCAGGTCCGCGGCCTCGTGGACCAGTTCGTTGACCGGTCGCGGGTGGCCGTCCGTGCGCTGTCCTGCGGCACCTGCCGGCCTCGCCGTCGTGGCGGGCCGGCTGCCGTTCACGCTCGACTTCACGTCGCCGCTTCCCTTCGTGCGGTTGCTCGGGCTCCCCCCTGGTGCGACTGACCGGAAGGGCCGTCCGCAAACCCCCGCGCCCGCCACCGGGCCCTCGACGGACGGAGGCCGCCCCGGTCGGCCGGGCCGCCCCGGCTTCGTTGCGGCTTCGTTCCGCGGCCTGCCGCCCTGCCGGAGGTTCGCTGTGCGGGCTGCGGCCGGCGCTCCGGAGCGGCGAGAGTCATGGGCGACACAAGATCGGCGCGCCGCGCCCGTACCCAGGGGGAGACACAGCGACGTGCACCCGCACACCGCAGGCGACACCGGGACACCGCCCGGCACCGACGTCCCGCCCGCGGCCGGCCCGGCCGACCCCGCCGGGTCGCGGCACGGCACCCGGGCCGCCGCGTGACGGCCCACGGCGGGCGGCCGCCGTCCCCGGAGCCCGACGTCCGGGGGATGTCCCTCCAGATAGAGGTCCTGGCCGCGGAGGCGGAACGGCAGATCCACGACGGGCTGTGGGAATTGGCGCCGGGCGATGCGGCGCTGGCGCTCAAGACCGCGTCGGGTCTGGCGGAGGCGGTGGGTCCGGACTCCGGCCGGCCGCCGCTGCCGGACATCGAGCGTCTGGAGTGCCTGCGCGAGGCGCTCGCCGTCCTCGCGATCGGCATCGCCCGGACGCACGGGCGGCTGGCCTGGTTCCTCGCCGGGGCCAGCACCGCACTCGCGCCGGTCCTCCACTGGAGGGTGCTGCCCGCCGCCCACGGGCTGTCCTTCGGCACGGTCGTCCCGACGCCGGACGAACTCGCCGACGCCGAGAACGCGACCCGCCGCCTGCACGCGGTGCTCGCCGGCATAGGCGCCGACGCGGCGCGGTCGCCGGCCGAGGACGTCGAGCCGGGGCCCGTCGGGTGACCCGCCGGGGCCGGTCGGTGGGCAGGAACCCGTGGGGGGTTCCTGCCCACC
>NZ_JBFBDW010000065.1:0-42827 GCF_040683455.1 Kitasatospora sp. NPDC093679 | reverse complement strand
ACCTCGCGGCCCACGGGACGCGCCGCGGGACCGGTGGTCGCTCGACGTCCTGCTCCTAGAGCAGGACGAGGAGGTCGACCTGTCCGTCGGTCCGGATGGCCATGGTCGCCTCGCCCGGCCCCTGGGCGGGCGGGAGGTTGAGGTAGTTGGCCGCGGCGTCCCCGTCCGGCTGGATGACGTGGCGCCAGGTCTTGGTGGCGGCGACCTCGCTGGCCATCGCCTTCTTGGTCTCCGCGGCGGTCGCGCTGAGCTGGGTCATGGGTCACTCCTTCGCATGGTGGTCCGAGAGTGCCGTCCCGAGCGGGCGGCAGCTGGAAGCTACCATCGGTAGTCGAGTGAACACGTTGGGACACGTCGGTGGTTCGTCTCCGAACTGAATTCGGGTGGATGGGACGTCGTGGACGTCGCGGACGGGTCCGGGCCCGCTCCCGCCGCGCCCCGCATCGAACGTGCGTACGTCCCGGGGCCCGAAATCCGCCCCGGGCCGTCGCCACCGGGCGCTAACCTCTCGCCAGGAACACGACGAGGGGTGGGGCTCATGGCGTACGGCGGGAACGCGCTGCCGGGACACGGTCCGGGGAGGGAATCCGGGCGCGGACTGACCGCGATCGGAGTGCTGCTGCTGGTGTACCTGGGGATCTTCGCGATCGCCGTGGTCGTCAGCATCATGCAGGGCAACTACGGCTACCTCATCGGGATGGCCCACCGGCAGGCCGACCTGCCGGCACTGGCCGTCACCGCCTACTTCACGCCGCTCGCCGTGACGTTGGCCTCGACCGCGGTGCTCGCCGTGCTGGCGTTCCGGGGAGTGTCCTGGGTGCGGCCCGCCGCGGTGGTGCTCCTCCTCGTGACGACCCTCTCCGCCTCCGGACAGCAGCTCTTCGCCCAGCTGACCACCCTGCGGCTGCACAGCGTCTTCGACCTGCCGTTCGACGCGATGTTCATCATGCTGCAGCCGTACTTCGCGCTTGCCGTGGCCGTCGCGGTGACGGTCGTCGGGATCGCCACCCGCGCGCCCCGGCCGGGGCCGGGCGCCACCGGGCCGTTCGCCCCGGCCTACCCGCCTCCGGCGCCTCCCGCTCCGGCATCCGGGCCCACCTCGCCCGCGGACGGGCCGAACCCCGCGCCGTAGCAGCCGGACGGGGACCGCTCCCGGCGGCCGACGGGGGCCGGCGCGGCCCCCGTCGGCCCGGTGCCGGACACCGAGGCCGGGCAGGCCCGCGTCGAGTCCGCCGGGCACGAGGGCGACATGGCCTCGGCCGGTCCCGGTTTGCCCCGGTGCTCCGTGCATTCCGTGCCGGCCCGCGGGTAGAGGACCAGGTGCCGGCGTGTGCGGTTCCGTGCCGGTCGGGAGGTGCGCCGTGCTCACTCCGCGTGAACTGCGTCTGCTCGCCGAAGCCGAGGACGAACTCGCCCGTGACCGGCGGCTGGCCCGGAGGCTGGGCCGGCACCGCGTCGGCCCCCGCTGGTGGGGGAGCGTGCGGACGCTCGCCGAACTGCTCGCGGTGCTCGCGGTCGGCGGGGCCGCCGCGGTGGTCGCCGGATGGGCCACCGCCACGTCGACCGGAGTGCTCGCCGGGGCCGCCGTGTGGGGGAGCACCTGGGTGGTGGCCGGTGTCCTGGTGGCGCGGATCGCCTCGCTGACCCGGCCCGGACGCGGCCGCTGAGCGCTGCCGGACGCGGTCAGCCGCGCAGGGCGGACGCGAGCAGGCCGGGCAGCCGGCGGGCGGCGGGGTCGGCGGTGTAGTGGGCCAGGCGTTCCAGGGCGGCGCGTCCGGAGCGGTGGGTGACGAAGTGGGGCGGGCGCGGCGCCAGGGAGGGCGAGCCGGTGAACAGGCCGCGCGGTGCGGGGGCGAAGGGGGCGCGGAGCACGGTCTTCTCGACGTCGTCCAGCATCCAGGTGTTGTTGACGAAGCCGGTGCCGCTGCCGATGTCCTGCGGGGTGTGTCCGGGGTGCGCGCCCCACGGGGTGTGCCCGAGGAGGAAGCCCACGCCCGACCAGGTGTTCACGGCGATCGTGCCGTAGCGCAACCGGTCCACGGCGCCCGCCACGGCCGCCGGGTGGTCGCGCTCGGTGCGGGGGTGCACGAGCACGGTGGCGCCGAGCGTGCCGGGGAGGCGGTCGTTGGCGAAGCGGACGGCCCGGTCGAGGAAGGCGGCCGGGGTGTCGCCGGGGAGGCGGACGACACCGAGGGCGCTGGCGAACACCTCCTCGGTGAGCAGCGGGTCGGCGGGGTCGGCGACGTCGGGGACGAGGAGACGACAGCCGTCGCCGTACATCTCGGCGCCGGGGTGCGCCTTGCGGACGGCCGCGAGCCGCTGGGCGGAGCCGGGGTAGTAGTCGGTGCGGAACGGCAGGTCGCGCAGGACGGCGCGGACGGCGTCAAGCAGGCGTTCGGCGCCGTCCCACCGGCGGGGCACCAGCAGGACCTGGGCGGCGATGCAGTTGTGGCCGGAGTTGTTCATCTTGGCGGTCACGATGTGCTCGGCCTGGTGGCGGAAGTCGGCGGCGCTCCACGGGCCCGGGACGACGAGGAACGGACTGACGCCGCCGAGTTCGCTGGTGAGGGGCTTGTCGACCAGCGGGATGCCGGCGCGGCGGCGCTGTCCGGCCCGGTCGTCGGTGCCCCAGACGACGGCGTCGTGGGTGCGGGCGCTGCCGGTGATGTGGACGGCGTCGACCTCGGGGTGGGTGGTGAGCAGGGCGCCCTCGGCGGGGCCGCCGTCGACCAGGCGCAGCCAGCCGTTCCGGACGAACTCGGCGAAGATCCGCTCGTAGTGGGGCCGCAGGTAGGCGTTGACCGGGTTCAGTTTGGCGATGACCACCCGGTTCTCGGCGTACAGCTGGTGCAGGATGTCGGTGGCGGTGAGGGCGGCGACGTTGCCGGCGCCGAGGACGAGGGCGATGCCCGGTCGGGCGGTGCCGTGGCGGTGACGGGCGGCGGCGCGCTCGCGGGCCTGCTCGGCACTCGTGCCGGGGAGGAGACGGACGCGGGCCCGGTAGCCGGCCAGGAGCAGACGGTCCGCGGCGGTGGTGGGGAAGACGTCGACCCAGGTCCGGCCGTCCGTCTCGTGGACGCGGTCGGCGGGCAGCGGGTCGCGGCCCGCGGCGAGACGCCGCAGGCCCTGCAGACGGGCGGCGGTGTGCTGGGCGAGGGCCCAGGGGCCGCCCGCCCAGTCCTCGGCGGCCCACGGGGAGTCGGGCCGGTGGCCCTTGTGCCGACAGGCGTCGTCGACCATGGCGGCGGCGGTCTCCCGGATCCTCGGCAGCAGCCGCTCCAGCAGGCCGACGCGCAGGTCCGCCGGGGCGGCGGCCCAGGAGGCCGCGTGGGCGCGCAGGTCGGCGAGGGCGCGGTCGAGGTCGGCGGGAACGGTGGGGTCGGTGGCGACGGGGTCGGGCACGGTGTTCCTCCGAGCGGTGGCGGGAGCGGTCGGGTTCAGGTGGAGCGGAGGCGGGCGGCGTCCCGGGCGGGGTCGACGAGCAGGGTGGCCGCTGCGCCGACCAGCAGGAGGAGGCCGGCGATCCGGACGGCGAGGCCGTACCCGGCGCCGCCGTGCAGGTCGACCAGGTGGCCGGTCAGGGCAGGGGCCGCCAGGCCGGCGGTGGTGACGACGGCGTTCATGAGGCCGAGGGCGCCGCCGCGGCGTTCTTCGGGCGCGAGTTCGGCGACCGTGGTCACCGCGACGGTCACCATCGTTCCGCCCAGGCCGAACGCGGCGATCAGCAGCGGCACGGTGGCCGTCGAGTGCGGCAGCGCGGGGAGGGCGAGGCAGGCCAGTGCGGAGACCAGCAGGACGGCCCCTCCGACGCGGGCCCGGGCCCAGCGGCTGGCGACGCCCCGGCGCAGCAGTCGGCCGGTGAGCCAGGCCTGGCCCAGCAGGGCGAGCGTGTTGACGGCCCACAGGGCGGCCACCAGGTTCGCCGTGGCGGTGTCGGAGTAGCCGAGGCCGTCGTGGAGGTAGCTCGGCACCCAGACCAGCAGCAGTGCGGTCATCCAGTAGGTGCCGAAGTAGGCGGCCGTGCTGCCGATCCAGGTCCGGGTGGCGAGGATCCGCCGGTAGGAGGGGCCGGCGGGCGGCGCGCCGATCGTGTCCGGGGCCGGATCCCGGTGCGGCCGGTCGGTGTCGGCGGTGCGGCCGTTCTCCCGTCCGGCGAGGGTCCAGACGACGGCCCACAGCATGCCCGCGACGGCGACGGTGCCGAACGCGGAGCGCCAGCCCAGGTGGTGGACGACCCAGGTCAGCCCGGGCGCGGCGACCACCACGCCCAGGGTGGTTCCGGCCATCACCAACGCGCCCGGCAGGTTGCGCCGCCGGTCGGGGAACCAGGAGAGGGCGGTGTGCTGGGCGACGGGGAAGGCCGGTCCCTCCGCGGCGCCCAGCAGGATCCGTGAGGCCACCAGCAGGGCGGCGCCGCCGCCGAGGGCCATGGGCGCCTGGGCGAGCGACCAGAGCAGCACCATGGCCAGCAGCAGCCGACGTGGCCGCACCCGGTCGGAGAGCAGGCCGACGGCGGCGCCGGAGATCGAGAACAGCAGGAAGAAGGCGCTGTTCGCGAGCCCGAAGGCGGTCGCCGACAGGCCCAGATCGCGGCGGATCGGGTCCGCCGCGAGGCCGAGGACGGACTTGTCGGCGAAATTGATCATCATGAAGACCACCAGCAGGCCGGTCACGGTCCAGGCGCGGCGCCCGGGGTCGGTGGCCGGCAGGGCGGTGGTTCTGACGTCGGTGTCGGTCATCGGGGCTCCGCGGGGGTGGCGGCCGGCATGGGGGAGTGGGGGCGTCCCGGGTCAGGAGAGCGGGCCGCCGGCGACGGCGATCCGCTCCATGACGCGCCGCTGCGGGTAGTAGTCGCTGATCGCGTAGTGCTGGGTGGCGATGTTGTCCCAGATCGCGATCGAGTCCGGCTGCCAGCGGAAGCGCACCTGGAACTCGGGGATCCGCGCCTGGAGGCCGAGCAGGTGCAGCAGCTCGCGGCTCTCCGCCTCGGGCAGGCCGGCGACGCGGGTGGTGAAGGGCTCGTTGACGTACAGGGTCGGGCGGCCGGTGCGCGGGTGGTGCACCACGACGGGGTGCTCGACGGGGGGCAGCGTGCTCCTGAGGGCGGCGATCTGCTCGGGGGTCATGAACGAGCCCCAGGTGGGCTCCCAGTCGTGCACCGCCGTCAGGCCCTCGATGCGTTCGCGCAGTTCGGGGGCGAGGTTGTCGTACGCGGCGCCCATGTCGGCCCACACGGTGTCGCCGCCGGCGGCCGGGACCTCCACGGCCCGCAGGACGGAGCCCATCGCCGGGGCGGCCATGAAGGAGTGGTCGCTGTGCCAGATGTTCTCCTGGCCGATGGCGGTGGCGTCCTTGGCGAGCCGGGAGACGCCGGCGGTGTCGCCCTCGGGGAAGAACGGGTTCGGCTCGGGCGGCCCCCACACGCTGGCCAGGGCGAGGTGGGCGCGGGCGTCGAAGCGGTGCTGGTCCCGGAAGAAGATCACCTTCCACTCGTCCAGGGCCCGGCGCAGTTCGGCGGCGAGGTCCTCGCCGATCGGGTCGGCGAGGTCGACGCCGGTGACCTCGGCGCCGATGTGCGGGGTCATCGGGGTGAGCCCGAGCAGGCGGAAGTCGGTGGGCGGGGTGCCGGGTGCCGTCCGCTCCAGCCGGCGGCGGCCGGCGTGGAACAGCGGCTTGGCGAGGATCGGGTGCGAGGTCGTGCTCACGGCGGTGCCCATGGGGTCCTCCACGGTTCGCGGCGGAATTCGTTACCGGCAGTATTGATATTCGCCCGCGACAGGGCAAGAGGCCGGGACGAGGAGATTTGGTGGCGCACCCGGGCGCGACGAGGGGCGCGCCCGCCCCCGGCGGCCGGGGGCTGCGGGGATCAGGAGGTGCGGCTGACCGCGCGCACCACGAAGTCGACGAGGTCGTCGACGAGGTGACCGTCCGGCAGTTCGCGCTCCGCCAGCAGCCGGTAGATCATCGGGGCCGCCACCAGGGTCGCGGCCGAGCGGATGTCGATCTCCGGGCGGACCTCGCCCCGGGCGATGCCCCGCTCCAGGATGGTGCGGGTCTCCGCCATGATCCGGTCGGTGTAGGCCGCGTAGGCGCCGTGCTCGCCGGGTTCCGCCGCGGCGGCGGCGCCGATCAGCTCGGCCACCAGCCGGTCCGTGCCGGGCATCCGGTAGGAGGCCAGGCGCGTGGTCAGCACCTCGCGCAGTTCGGCCCGCAGATCACCGAGGTCGGGCACCGAGAGCGGCCCGATCCGGCTCTCGGCGGCCGCGATCACCAGGGCCTGCTTGGACGGCCAGCGCCGGTACATGGCCGGCTTGCTGACACCCGCCCGGGCGGCCACGGCGTCCATGGTGACCGCCCGGACGCCCTGTTCGGTGACCAGCTCGATCACCGCGTTCAGGGCGGCGCCCGTCACCCGCTCCTCCCGCGGCCGTCCTGGTCCGCGCCCGCCACTGCGTGCCTGTGTGCCGCCCATGCCTGCGAGCATACGGGCGCCCCGGCCCAGGTCGGCGCCGGACCCCGGCGCGGCGCAGGAGGCGGCCGTGGCGTCGGCGGGACCGTCACGGCAGTCTCGCGTCATACCAGGACATCCGTGACATAACGGCTACGCTGCGTCGAGGAAGCCGAGACCTCGGAGCGCTCATGGACCGTTACCCGCCCATCGCCGACCACGGACTGGTGGGAGACCTGCAGACCGCCGCGCTGATCTCCTCGCAGGGCGTGGTGGACTGGTTCGCCGCGCCGCGGTTCGACTCGCCCAGCATCTTCGCCGCCCTCCTGGACCACGACCGCGGCGGCCACTTCCGGCTGGCCCCGGTGGAGCACGATCCGACCTGCCGTCAGCTCTACTACCCCGACAGCGCCGTCCTGGTCACCAGGTTCATGTCCGAGGACGGCGTCGGCGAGGTCATCGACTGGATGCTCCCCGACAACAGCGACCGCGCCTCGGACCGCCACACGCTGATCCGGGCGGTCCGCGCCGTCCGCGGCACCGTCCGCTTCGAACTCGACTGCCGGCCGCGGTTCGACTACGGCCGGGCCGACCACGAGGTGACCGTCGACGGCCAGGACGCCGTCTTCCGCTCGGCCGGCGCGGCACTGCACCTGCGCGCGTTGTTCCCGCTGCACCGGGCGGACCGCGACGTCCGCGGCACGGTCACGCTCGACGCCGGCCGGACCTCGGGCGTCGTCATGACCTCCTGCGGCCCCGACGGCGAGGCCCCGCCGCCGCCCTCCGAAGGCTGGCTCACCGAGCAGCTGTGGCACGCCGTCGACTACTGGCAGACCTGGGTGCGCCAGTCGCACTACCGCGGCCGGTGGCCGGACGCCGTCCACCGGTCCGCGATCACCCTCAAACTGCTCACCTACGCCCCGACCGGCGGCCTGGTCGCCGCACCCACCATGGGCCTGCCGGAGCAGGTCGGCGGCGAGCGCAACTGGGACTACCGCTTCACCTGGGTGCGCGACGCGTCCCTCTCGGTGCGCGCCCTGCTGGACCTGGGCTTCACCGAGGAGGCGGAGGCCTTCACCGGCTGGCTCGACGAACGGCTGCGCGAGCGCCTCGACCTCCCCGGCGAGCGCCTGCAGATCATGTACCGGATCGACGGCGACCCGCAGCTGTCCGAGGAGATCCTCGAACACTTCGAGGGCTACCGCGGATCCGCCCCGGTGCGCGCCGGCAACGCCGCGATGGACCAACTGCAGCTCGACATCTACGGCGAGGCCCTCTACGCCCTCGCCGAGGGGCGGCGGTCCGGCGTCCAGCCGGGCTACGAGGGCTGGAAGGCCGCGGCGAAGACCCTCGACTGGCTCGCGGACAACTGGGACCGCCCCGACGAGGGCATCTGGGAGACCCGCGGCGGCCGCCAGGACTTCACCTTCAGCCGGGTGATGACCTGGGTCGCCTTCGACCGCGGCATGCGCCTGGCCGAGGAGTTCAGCCGGCCCGCCGACATCGCCCGCTGGCGGAACACCCGCGACACCGTGCTGAAGCAGATCATGGAGCGCGGCTGGAGCGAGAAGGAGCAGGCGCTCGTCCAGCACTACGACGGCGACGTCCTCGACGCCTCCCTGCTGCTGATCCCGCGCGTGGGCCTGCTCGGGCCGAAGGACCCCGTGTGGCTCTCCACACTCGACGCGATGGACCGCAAGCTGGTCTCGGACAGCCTCGTCTACCGCTACGACCCGGCCGCGTCGCCCGACGGCCTGCGCGGCTCGGAGGGCACCTTCAGCCTCTGCACCTTCCTGTACGTCGACGCGCTCGCCCGCGCCGGCCGGCTGCGGCAGGCCCGCTACGCCTTCGAGAAGATGCTCACCTACGCCAACCACGTGGGTCTGTTCGCCGAGGAGATCGGCCCCTCCGGCGAGCAACTCGGCAACTTCCCGCAGGCGTTCACCCACCTCTCGCTCATCATGGCGGCGTCCTCGCTCGACGACGCCCTGGACCGCGCCAGCAGGCGCTGACCGCAGGGGAGCGGAGCATGGACGAGGAGCAGGACCGGAACCCGCAGCAGCCGGGCACGGCGCGGCTCGACCGGGCCGCGTTCGACGACCTGTACCGGCGCGTCGTCGCCGCGGCGCCGACCGGCGCCCGCCCGCGCGGGGCCCTGGAGACCATCACCCCGGCGCACGTCCTGGCGGCCGTGGGCGAGGTGCGGACGGGCCGTCACGTGAGCCTGGCGGCAGCCGTGGGGACCCGCGCGAGGCCGGACAACCCCGAACCCGCCCACCACCCGATGACCGGCGCGGTCGCCGGGCACCTGCGCGGGCAGGGGCTGGAGTTCGCCCGGGACCGGATCGAGATGAACGTGCACGGGGACGCCGACAGCCACCTCGACGCGCTGTGCCACGTCGTCTACGACGGCACGCTGTACGGCGGCGTCCCCGCGGCCACGCTGACCGCGACCGGTGCCGAGGCGCTCTCCGTCGGCCTCGCCGGGGCGGGAATCGTCGGCCGCGGGGTGCTGCTGGACATCCCCGGGCTGCGCGGGGTGCCCTGGCTGGAGCCCGGGGAGCACGTGACGGCCGAGGAGCTGCTGGCCGCCGAGGAGGCCCAGGGCGTGCGCTTCGGCGAGGGCGACCTGCTCCTCGTCCGCGTCGGCCACCGGCGGCGGCGACGGGAGATGGGGGCGTGGGACGCGGCCGCCGCCCGGGCCGGCCTGCATCCGAGCGCGGTGGAACTGCTGGCCGAGCGGCGGATCGCGGTCCTGGGCAGCGACAGCAACAACGACTGCGCGCCCAGCCCGGTCGACGGCGTCGGCTTCCCCGTCCACGTGCTCGCCGTCCACGCACTGGGCGTCCACCTGCTCGACTACCTGCAGTTCGAGGACCTGCTGCCGCTCTGCGTCGAGGAGGGCCGCTGGTCGTTCCTCTGCGTGGTCGCACCCCTGCGGCTGGTCGGCGGAACGGGCTCCCCGGTCAGCCCGATCGCGGTGCTCTGACCCCTGCGGCTACCGCCCGGGCGCACCGGCAGGGCCCGGCACCACGTTCACCGGCGCGAGCCCTGCCGTGAAGCGCGCGAGCTGCGAGCGCACCAGCTCCCGGGCGCGCGGTTCGAAGGCCGAACTGTTCCCGCCGACATGAGGAGTGATCAGGACGTTCGGCGCGGACCAGAGCGGATGGCCGGCCGGCAGCGGTTCGGGATCGGTGACGTCCAGCGCCGCAGCCAGCCGCCCGCTGCGCAGCTCGCGCAGCAGCGCACCGGTGTCCACCACCGGGCCGCGGGCCACGTTCACCAGCAGGGCGCCGTCCTTCATCCGGGACAGGAATCCGGCATCGACCAGCCCGCGGGTCTGCGGCACGAGCGGGACGGTCAGCACCACGACGTCCGCCGCACCGAGCAGGCCCGGCAGCTCCCCGAACGCGTGCACCGGACCGCCCGGGCCCTCCCGGGCGGTCCGCGCCACCCGGACGACCTCGCACTCGAAGGCCGTGAGCCGTGCCTCCACCGCCGTGCCGATCGATCCGTGGCCGACGATCAGGACCGTCCGGCCGGCCAAGGCGGGTCGGAACCCGCCCGACCACCGCCCGGCCTGCTGGG
Source organism: Kitasatospora sp. NPDC093679 (assembly GCF_040683455.1). NCBI lineage: Bacteria > Bacillati > Actinomycetota > Actinomycetes > Kitasatosporales > Streptomycetaceae > Kitasatospora > Kitasatospora sp. NPDC093679. The sequence goes on along the minus strand of NZ_JBFBDW010000065.1, from coordinate 32,791 downwards.
CGACCGCGAATCCGGGGATCCCGCGCAACGAGGCCAGCACCAGCGCCACCGCCAGCTCCGCCGTGCTCGCGTCGTGCACCCCGCGCGCGTTGCACAGCGTCACGCCCGCGGGCACGTGCGGTGCCAGGTCGTCGACACCGGCGCTGAGCGACTGCAGCACCCGCAACCGCGGCATCCGGTCCAGCAGCGGCCGGGCGGCCGCCGTGAAGGTGTACGGGATCACGAAGAACTCGACCGACCCGAGCACGTCCGCCCCCGGCGGACCGCCCGTGCCGTCCCAGACCGCGGCGGTCCAGTCCCCGGGCAGACCGCCCACCTCGCCGGGCGCCCAGGGCAGCAGCACGCGCGGACCGCTCACGACGCCGCCGGGCATGTCATCTCCTGCGGGAGCCGGGCCTGCACACGACAGTGGACGTGCACCAGTGTCACACGGTGCCCGCCGACCGGCAGGGAGACGTGCATGGAAGCAGTACCCGCGCCCCTCGTGGTCGTCGTCATGGGGGTCTCCTCCTCGGGGAAGAGCACGCTCGGATCAGCCCTGGCCGCCCGTCTCGGCGTGCCGTTCCTGGAGGGCGACGCACTCCACAGCCCGGAGAACGTCCACAAGATGGCCGCCGGCCGTCCGCTGACGGACGAGGACCGAGAACCCTGGCTGGCGGCACTGGCCGACCGCATCCGGCAGTGGGCCGACGCCGACCGCGGCGGCGTCGTCACCTGTTCGGCACTCAAGCGGGCGTACCGCGACCGGCTCCGGCGGACCGGCGCGCGGATCTGGTTCCTCGAACTGGACCTCGCCCCCGAGGTGGCCGCCCGGCGCATCGCCGCGCGCACCGGCCACTTCATGCCGCCCGGCCTGCTCGACTCCCAGTACGCCACGCTCGAACCCCTCGCCGCCGACGAACCCGGCACCAGGGTGAGCGCGGCCGGCAGCGCCGCCCGGACGCTGGCGGCGGCCACCGAGGCCCTCGCCCACGGCCCCGCCCGGACGGACCCCGATGCCCGTCTGCGCTCGCCCTCCCGCGACCCCCGCTCTAGCGTCGGAGAAGACGGTCCCGGCCCGGCCGCCGCCCCCGGGCGGGACAGCGGGTGAGGACCGCAGGACGCCGGCCAGCCCGCCCCGCGAGGCGGCACCGGCCCGGAAACGGAGTCCCCGTGGCTGACAACCAGCACTACGACGTCATCATCATCGGCACCGGCGCGGGCGGCGGCACCCTGGCCCACCGGCTGGCCCCGACCGGCAAACGGATCCTCGTCCTCGAACGCGGCGGCTACCTGCCGCGCGAACGGGACAACTGGGACTCGACCGCCGTCTTCGTCAAGGGCAAGTACCGGGCGCCGGAGTACTGGTACGACAAGGACGGCAACGCCTTCCCGCCGGAGGTCAACTACTACGTCGGCGGCAACACCAAGTTCTACGGCGCCGCCCTGTTCCGGCTGCGCCCCGAGGACTTCGGCGAACTGCGCCACCACGACGGCGTCTCCCCAGCCTGGCCCATCCGCTACGAGGACCTCGAGCCCTACTACACCCAGGCCGAGCACCTCTACCTCGTCCACGGCCGGCACGGCGAGGACCCCACCGAGGGCCCGGCGAGCGCCCAGTACGCCCACCCCCCGGTCGAGCACGAGCCGCGGATCCAGCAGCTCAGCGACGACCTGGAGAAGCAGGGCCTGCACCCGTTCCACCTGCCGATCGGCGTGAACCTCACCCAGGACGCCGGCGGCGCGGCCGCGCACGACAGCGCCTGCATCCGCTGCGACCGCGTCGACGGCTTCCCCTGCCTGCTCGGCGCGAAGTCGGACTCCCAGGTGATCTGCGTGGACCCGGCGCTGCGGCACGACAACGTGCAGATGATCACGCACGCCGACGTCCGGCGGCTGGAGACCGACCCCACCGGCCGGACGGTCACCGGCGTGGTCGCCGAACTCTCCGACGGCAGCACCGAGACCTTCAGCGGCGACATCGTCGTGGTGGCCTGCGGCGCGGTGAACTCGGCCGTGCTGCTGCTGCGCTCGGCCAACGACAAGCACCCGGCGGGCCTGGCCAACAGCTCCGGCGTGGTCGGCCGCCACTACATGCGCCACAACAACCTGGCGCTGATGGCCGTCTCCAAGGAGCCCAACCCGACGGCCTTCCAGAAGACCCTGGCCCTCCACGACTGGTACCTGGCCGGGGACGACTGGGAGTTCCCGATGGGCGGCATCCAGATGCTCGGCAAGTCGGACGCCGCACAGATCCACGGCGAGGCCCCGCGCTGGGCCGGCGCGGTCAGCCCCGACATGCCGTTCGAGGTCATCGCCCACCACGCCGTCGACTTCTGGCTCTGCGGCGAGGACCTCCCCGCCCCCGACAACCGGGTCACCCTGGACGCCGACGGCAACGTCCACCTCGCCCTGGACGAGAAGAACAACACCGCCGGACTGAAACGGCTCCGCCACAAGCTCCAGAGCATGCTCGGCAAGCTGGGGATGCACGAGCACCACCTGCTCTCCCACAGCATCTACCTGCACAAGGGCATGCCCATCGGCGCGACCGCCCACCAGGCGGGCACGGTGCGGTTCGGCACCGACCCGGCGTCCTCCGCCCTGGACGTCACCTGCAAGGCGCACGACCTGGACAACCTCTACGTCGTGGACACGAGCTTCTTCCCGAGCATCGGAGCGGTGAACCCGTCCCTGACGGCCATCGCCAACGCGCTGCGGGTCGGCGACCACCTCGCCGACCGCATGCGATGAGCAGGAGAGTCAACGAGATGGCAGCACAGCAGATGGACGCCCTGGTCATCTTCGGCGCGACCGGTGACCTGGCCAAGCTGGAGACCTTCCCCGCCCTGGTCGGCCTGGTGGACCGCGGCGTGCTCGACGTCCCCGTCGTCGGCGTGGCCAAGAGCGGCTGGGGCCTCGACCAGTTCCGCGACTACGCCGAGGCGTCGCTGAAACTCAACGGGATGGACCCGAACTCGCCCGCTGCCCGGAAGATGCTCGGGCTGCTCCGCTACGTGGACGGCGACCTGGACGACGACGCCACCTACCGGGCCATGGCGCGCGAGATGGGCAGCGGCGAGCGCGCCCTGTTCTACCTGGAGGTCCCGCCGCCGCTGTTCGGCCGGATCGCCAAGGGGATCGCCGACGCCGGCCGGGCGAAGGGCGCCCGCGTCATGGTCGAGAAGCCCTTCGGCACCGACCTGCGCAGCGCCGGCGAACTCAACGCGACCATGCACGAGTACTTCCCCGAGGACTCGATCTACCGGGTGGACCACTGGCTCGGCCTCGACCCCGTGGAGAACGTGCTCTTCGCCCGGTTCGCCAACTCCGTCATCGAACCGCTGCTGAACCGCACGCACGTCAGAAGCATCCAGATCACCATGGCCGAGGCCTTCGACGTCGCCGACCGCGGCCGCTTCTACGACCGCACCGGCGCCGTCCGGGACGTCGTCCAGAACCACATGCTGCAGGTCCTCGCGACGGTGCTGGCCGAGCCGCCGTCGGGGGAGGGCCTTGAGTCCTGGCGCGACGCCAAGGCCAACGTGGTGTCCTCGCTGCGACCGCTCACCCCCGAGCACATCGTCCGCGGACAGTACGACGGGTACCTCGACGTCGAGGGCGTCGCCGCGGGCTCGACGACCGAGACCTTCGCGGCCGTCCGGCTCGCCGCCGACTCCTGGCGCTGGGCGGACGTGCCGATCCTCATCCGCGCCGGCAAGTGCATGCCGGTGACGGCGACCGAGGTGAGCATCCACTTCCGCAGCGCGCCGCACGACGTGTTCGGGCTGCGGCCCAGCCCCGCCGCCAACAGCCTGCGGTTCCGGGTCTGGCCCGAGACGCAGGTCGCCCTCACCCTCGCGGGGAAGGCACCCGGCGGCGGCTGGGAGGCCAAGCACGAGGAACTCTCCTTCAGCGAGGTGCCGGGATCCGACATGCGCCCGTACGACCGCCTCATCGGCGCGGCACTGGACGGCGACCGCTGGCTGTTCGCCCGGCAGGACACCGTCGAGGCCGCCTGGCGGGTCGTCGACCCCATCCTGGGCGACGCGGCACCCGTCCTCCCCTACGCCAGGGGCAGCTGGGGCCCGAAGGAGGCCGACGGCCTGCTGCCCGACGGCGACCACTGGCACGACCCGAAGTGACGGGCCCGTCCCCGGGTACGCCGATCGGCGGACGGCCGACGGGATGACACCGGCCGTGCCGTCCCGTCCGGGCCGCCCGGGGCGTGCTTGACTGAGGCCGAGCCACCTCGCGATGGGGAACACATGAGTCAACTCGACCTCGCCAGGCTGCAGTTCGCCATGACGTCGATCTACCACTTCCTGTTCGTGCCCGTCACCATCGGCCTGGGGTTCCTGACCGCCCTGCTGCAGACCGGCTGGCACCGCAGCGGCCGGGCCGAACTCCTGCAGCTCACGCGGTTCTTCGGCACCCTACTGGTGATCAACATCGCGGTCGGGGTGGTCACCGGGCTCGTCCAGGAGTTCCAGTTCGGCATGGACTGGTCCGCGTACTCCCGCACCGTCGGCGACGTGTTCGGCGCGCCGCTGGCCATGGAGGGGCTCGCCGCGTTCTTCCTGGAGTCGACCTTCCTCGGGCTCTGGCTGTTCGGCTGGGACCGGCTGCCCCCGCGCGTGCACCTGGCGACCATCTGGCTGGTGGCCGTCGGCGGCGCGCTGTCCGCGGCGTTCATCATGGCCGCCAACTCCTGGATGCAGCACCCCGTCGGCTACACGATCGACCCCTCCACCGGCCGGCCCCAGCTCAACGACGTCTGGAAGCTGTTCACCAACCCGGTGTTCCTGCGCGGGTACCTGCACGTCATCCTCGCCTCGCTGGTCACCGGCTCCGTCGTGATGCTCGCCGTCTCCGCCTGGCAGCTGCGCAAGGGGTCCTCCCCGCTCGCCTTCCACGCCGCCGCCCGGCTCGCCCTGGTCGTCCTGGTGCCGGTGATCCTCGCGGCGATGCTGGTCGGCAGCGAACTCGGCGTCACCGAGGGCAAGTACCAGCCCATGAAGATCGCCGGCGCCGAGGCGCAGTGGGACACCTGCCAGCCCTGCTCGTTCTCGCTGTTCCAGATCAGCGGCGGCAAGAACGACATGACCCCGACCCAGATCATCGCCATCCCGCACCTGCTCTCCCTGCTGGCCACCAACCACTGGAACGGCAAGGTCCTCGGGCTCAACGCCGTCCAGGCCCAGTACGAGCAGCAGTACGGGCCCGGCAGCTACATCCCGAACATCTTCATCCAGTACTGGTCGATGCGGGTGATGGCCTACCTGGCCGTGGTCGTCCTCCTGGTCGGGCTGTGGGGCCTGTGGCTGCTGTGGCGCAAACGGCTCAGCAACGCGCGGTGGTTCCACCGGGTCGCGGTCTGGGCCGGGGTGCTGCCCTTCCTGATGAACACCGCCGGCTGGCTGCTCACCGAGAACGGCCGCCAGCCGTGGATCGTCCAGGGCATCCAGCTCACCAGGAACGGTGTGTCCCCGTCGGTGAGCACCGCCACCGTCGTCACCAGTCTGGTGGTCTTCTTCCTGCTCTACGCCGCGCTCGCCGTGGTCGCGTTCGTGCTGCTCACCAGGTACGCCCGCAAGGAACTCTCCCCTCCCCCCGCCGAGGACACCCCGGTCCCGGCCCTGACCTACTGAGGCCGTCCGATGGCGCTCGCCACGTTCTGGTTCATCGTCACCGCTGCCCTGTGGACCGGCTTCTTCGTCCTGGAGGGCTTCGACCTCGGCGTGGGGATGCTGCACACCTTCGTCTCGCGTGACGAGGCGGGCCGGCGGGCGGCGATCAACACCATCGGGCCGCTCTGGGACGGCAACGAGGTGTGGTTGATCGTCGCCGCGGCCGCGATGTTCGCAGCCTTCCCGGCCTGGTACGCGACCATGTTCTCCAGCTTCTACCCCGCGCTGGTCCTGCTGCTGGTCGGGCTGATCGTGCGCGGCGTGTCCTTCGAGTTCCGCGGCAAGGTGGACAGCGCGCGCTGGATCCGCACCTGGGACACCCTGCTGACCGTCGGCAGCCTGCTGGTGCCGCTGCTCATCGGCATCGCCCTGGGCAACCTGCTGCACGGCGTGCCGATCGACCGGAGCCAGGAGTTCACCGGTGACTTCGGCGACCTGTTCTCGGCGTACTCGGTGTTCACCGGCATCACCCTGGTGCTGCTCTGCCTGCTGCACGGGGCGACCTTCATCACGCTCAAGACCACCGGTGCGGTGCAGGAGCACGCCCTGTGGCTCGCCCGCCGGATCGCCCCGTTCACCGTCCTCGCCGTGCTGGCCTTCCAGCCGTGGACGCACTCCGTCGCCGGCGGCGGCGTCCTGCCGGACGTCCTCGAACTCGTGTCCATGCTCGCGGTGCTGGCCGCCGGCTGGCTGCTCGCCGGACGGCACGAGGGCTGGGCCTTCGTCGCCACCACCGTCGTCATCGCGACGACCGTCATGTCGTTCTTCGCCGACCTCTACCCCCGGCTGATGGTGTCGAGCACCGACCCCGCCTTCGACCTCACCGTGCACAACAGCGCCTCCGGCAACTACGCGCTGAAGGTGATGAGCATCGTCGCGATCGTCTTCTTCCCGCTGGTGCTCGCCTATCAGGGCTGGACGTACCACGTCTTCCGGCTCCGGGTCTCCGCCGAGCAGTTCGACGTGCCGCGGAGCCCGAGCAGCTGAGCCCGAGCGGCCGGGGCGGCTCAGGGGCGGCGGGCGACGAACACGAGCTCCTTGCCCGGGCGGTCGGGCGCGTCCCGAACCTCCTGCAGCCCGTAACCCGCCGCCGCCAGGTCGGCCTCGACCTCGTGACGCTCCCGGAACCGCAGGGTCGAATCGGAGGTGAGGTGGCAGCCGTCCGCGGCGAACACGTGGTTCCAACGGAACGTCACCAGGTGGTCCGCCACCTCGACCAGGTCGACCCAGCTCTCGACCCCGCCGACGCCCGGGACCTCCACGACCCGCCGCGAGGCCGCGCGGTTCCACGCCTCCCAGGCCCGCGCGGCAGGGTCCCTCGTCTCGAACACCAGGTACCCGCCCGGCCGCAGCGCCTCGTGAGCCCCGGTCAGCGTCCGCCGCCACGCGTCCGGGGAGACGATCGCCTGGGCGACGTTCGCGGTCATCGTGACGAGGTCCACCTGCAGGGGCGGAAGGGCCGTCGCGTCACCGCAGATCCATCGCACCCGTTCGCTCCCCGGCTTGGCCCTGGCCACGTCGATCGAGGCCCGGGCGGGATCGAGGCCGACCACCTGCACCCCGCGATCGGCCAGCAGGAGGGCGAAAACCCCCGTGCCGCAGCCGATGTCCAGCACCCGCTCCGCGCCGACCTGCCGGGCGAGGTCGAGGTAGGCGCAGAGGTCACTGCGGTCCGGGTCGAGCGGGTCGTGGACGGCAGCCAGCCGGGGGTGCCCGAAGATCTCGTCAGCCATGCGACCGAATGTAGCGACGCGTCCCGGGACGGGCCGTACCCGTTCGTTCGGCCCTGCTCGGCTCCGGCGCTTTCGACGGGCGGCGCCGGACGGTGTGTCAGCCGGGTTCGACCGCCGGGGCGGTCAGTGCTCCCGCCGGCTGCGCCGGGGCGTCGGCCGGACCGCTGCCGCGCCGCAGTTCCGGGGTCGACGTGCCGACCGCGGTCACCGCCGCCAGGCACAGCAGCCCGCCCGTGACCAGGGCGGTCGCGCCCGACGACCAGCCGGCGACCGCGCCGGCCCGCAGGTTCCCCAACTGGGGGCCGGCCTGGCCGACGATCGTCTCCGCGGCCGTCACCCGGCCGAGCAGCGCATCGGGCGTGCACGTCTGCACGATCGTCGTACGGGACAGGACGGCCAGCGCGTCCGCGGCCCCCGCCACCACCAGGAACCCCAGGCCCGCCCACGCACTGGTCGTCAGGCCGAACCCGGCGAGGGCCGCGCCCCACGTGCCGGCCGCGCCGAGCATCACCGGGCCCGGGCGCGCGAGCCGGGTGACGGGACCGGACAGCGCGGTCGTGGCGACACCGCCCACGGCCAGCGCCGACAGGAACAGGCCCAGCGTGCGCGGGTCGCCGTCGAAACGCTCGCTGTTGACCAGCGGGAAGAGACTGGCCGGCATGGCCAGCACCGTGGCCGCCAGGTCCGTCAGCAGCGCGCCGCGCACCACGCGGTGGCCGGTCAGGAAGCGCAGCCCGTCGGCCACCCCGCCCAGACCGGGACGTGACTGCTCGCCCACGGGCGGCATCGCGGGCAGGGCGAAGGACGCGGCGAACGACACCCCGAAGCTGGCGGCGTCCAGCAGGTAGCAGACGCCGATGCCCCACCAGCCGAGCACGACACCGGCGACGGCCGGACCGAGCAGCATCATCGCCTGCCCGGTGACCTGGTTCAGCGCCAGCCCCGCCGCCACCTGGTCCTTCGGCAGCAACCGCGGCACGAACACCCCCGCCGCCGGCGCGCCCACCGCCCCGAACGAGGCCTGCACCGCCACCAGCGCCAGCACGGCGGCCACCGGGACGTGCCCGGTGAACCCCTGGACGGCCAGCAGCAGCGAACAGGCCGCCTGACCGGCGTTGCCGAGCAGGTAGACGCGGCGCCGGTCGGCCCGGTCGACCCACGACCCCGCGAACAGGCCGATGCCGATCATCGGCAGCGCCTGCGCCAGCCCCACCGACCCGCTCCACACCGTGCTGCGGGTCGCGTCCCACACCTGGAACATGACGGTGACCACGGTCATGAAGCTGCCGAGCGTGGACACCGTGCGTCCGATCAGCAACCGCCGGAACAGCGGAGACGTCCTCAACGGCCGTACGTCGACCAACGCGCGGGCGAGGCTCATGACGGGAGGGCCGGGTGCGGCACGGGCTGATCCACGCCGAGACCCTAGCCCATCACCCCGGGGTCCGGCCGGGCGTTTCCGGCGAGCGGGCACCCCGGTGCGGCGCCCACGACCGGCACCTTTACCCTTCGTTGACCGAACGAAGGAGACGACAGCAGGATGATCGGCAGCTTCTTGGCCTTCGTGGTGATCCCGATGATCATCGCGGGACTGGCGCGGTGGGCGGCCGCGCGACGGCGCCACGCCCTGGCGGCCGGCCGGCCGGTGCACTTCCGGTGCCGACTGGACGGCCGCAGGGGCAGGCTGCTGGCCGACCCGCGCCTGGACGGGCCCGTCTTCCTCGACCGCGCCGGCACGGCCACCGCCCTGCCGCACGGCGGCGAGGTCCTGGACGCCACGCTCCTGCGCGTCACCGGAGCCGCCGTCGAGATGGTCGGCCTGCGCTACCACACGCCCGAGGGCACCGTCCTGCAGCTGGGCATGCCCACCCGGGACGCACGGACCGTCGGCGCCTGGCTCGCCGAACCGCCCCGCCCCGCCCCGGCACCCGCCCGGCGGCTGCGGCCGGCCGCTCCGATGTGGGCGGCCCTCGCCCTCACCGGCGCCCTGCTCACGGCGCTGGCCGCCGCCGACGTCGCCCTGCTCGGCGACCGCACCACCGCCGAGGTCCTCGCCGTGGACCACGACAACGGCGGGTGCACCGTCGGCTGGGACGGCGGCGCGCAGCAGAGCGACGTCGACTGCGACACCGCGCACCTGCGCCCCGGCGACCACCTGCCGGTGATCGCCCTGCCGTGGCCCTTCCTCGGCGAGGCCGTCGACACCCGGACCACCCCGGCCGTGGCCGCCGCGGCCGGGGGCGGCCTCGGCCTGCTCGGCCTCGCCGGCAGCCTGGTGATCACCCCGCTGGCCTGCACCCGCCGCGTCCGGCGGGCCCTGCGCACCGGGTCCGTGCCGGTGCCGTCGGTGGCCGGGGCCGCGGACGGGACCGAGGAGCAGTGGCCCGCCCTCGACGGCGGCCTGACCTTCGCCAACCTGGCGGCCGCCGCCCGGCACGCCGACCGGCACCACCCCGGCGCCCGCGTCACCCGGCCCCGCCGCGGCCCCGGCCGCACCTCCGTGCCGCCGCGCCGCTGGGCGGCGGCCACCGCCCTCGGCACCGGCGCCTGGGTGCTCCTGGCGCTCTCCCTCGGCGGCATCCTCGACGACCACTTCCACCTGGGCCACTGGCGGTTCCTCCTCCTCGGCACGCTCGGCATCGCCGCCGTCGCCCGGATCGGCTGGTTCGCCACCGACCGGTCCTCGCTGTGGCGCCCCGTGCTGCGGGCCGTGCGCTCCGACCCGGCGGACGGCAGCTGGCAGCCGATGCGGTACGTCCGGCTGCGCGAGATCACCGGCGGGATGGTGCTGGTGCTGTTCCGGCCCGAGGGCGAGGACACCGCGGCACCCCTGTACGTGCAGCCGATCTCGGGCTCCCGCGGCACCGGGCGCGGCACCATCGGCGGGCCGCCGCCGGTCGGCGACGCCCTGGTCCACGACACCGGTGCCGGGCCGCTGGTCTGCGAGATCGACGGGATCCGCTACCTGCCCGCCGGCCGCGCCACGGCGGCGGCGGCCGACCCGGAGCGCACCCGCAGGGAACTCCTCCGCTACGCCGAGAGCCACCTGCGGCCGACCGGACGGGGCTGAACCGCGGGCGCCGGTCCGCCGCCGACGACCACGGCCGGCGGACCGGCGCCCAGCGTTACGGCGCCCAGCGGGCGGCATTCAGCCGCCGTACACGCCGTTTCAAGCTCGTGCCACCAGAGTTCGGCCCCGTGCATACCTCACACTCGCGTGCCGGCGTCGCCTCCGTGTGCGCCGCGGCTCTGACGTTTTCGGGTCTGGTCGTCACCGGGCTGGTCGCCGCGCAGCCCGCGGCGGCCGCCGACCCGGCCGGCTACCAGAACGTTCGGATCAACGAGGTCACCTCGTCCAACAACGACACGGTGGAGCTGTACAACACCGGGTCGACGGCGGTGAGCATCAGCGGTTGGAAGATGTCCGACGACGGCTTCTCGCCGCAGTCGTTCAGCCCCTCCTCCACCACGATCGCCGCCGGCGGCTTCGTCACCTTCAACTCGCCCAAGGGACTGGGCGACTCCGACAAGCTGGTGATCTACACGGCCGACGGCACGGTGGTCGACCGCGTCGAGTGGGCGACCAACGGGGCGAAGCCGGCGATGGCGCGCTGCGGCGGCGACGGCACCGGGGCGTGGGTGACCGCGGCCACCGCGACCACGTTCGGCGCGGCGAACGCCCCGGGCTGCCCGTCGTCGATCCCGGCGGCGAGCCGGGTGCGGATCAACGAGGCCACCTCCAACGGCTCGGACACCGTCGAGCTGTACAACGGCGGCACGACCGCCGTCAGCATCGGGTCGTGGAAGTACGTCGACGGCGACACCACCCACACCCCGGTCTCGATCTCGTCCTCCTCGCCGAGCGCGACCAGCATCCCCGCCGGCGGGTACGTCACCTTCAACTCCACCCTCGGCCTGGGCGACGACGACTCGGTCTTCCTGCTCGACGGCAACGGCAGCACCGTCGACTCGGTGACCTGGGCGACCGACGGTGCCAAGCCGTCCGACGAGCGCTGCGCCAACGGCACCGGCTGGTTCCGGACCGCGGTGACCGCGACGCCCGGCAGCGCGAACTCCTGCTCCGGCGGCGGCGGCGGCGGTGGCGGCGGTCAGAGCGGCCGGCTGCTGGGCGGCGGCGGCGCGCTCACCAGCGGCTGCACCCCCGAGGCGCCCTCCGGCACGGGCTCCACCCCGTCCGGCACCCTGGCCTGGCCGGGTGGCCCGGACGTCACGATCGCCGACGACGTCTGCGCGTTCACCACGTCCACCGGACCCGAGGGACGGGACGTCAGCGGCCTGGCGTTCGACCCGGCGAACCCGACGGTGCTGTGGGCCGCCAAGAACAAGAACTGGCTGTACAAGCTGGTCAAGATCAACGGTACGTGGGTCCCCGACGCGACGTGGAGCGCGACCGGCAAGCAGATCCGCTTCGCGAGCGGCACCGGCGAGCCGGACTCCGAGGGCCTGACGGTCGGCGCCAACGGCCACGTCTACGTGACCTCCGAGCGCGACAACACCCACAACACCGTCCCCAAGGACACGATCATGGAGTTCGACCCGGCCGCGACCGGCTCGACGCTCACGCCCGTCCACCAGTGGGACATGACCTCGCAGTTCCCGCAGCTCAACACCGGCAGCAAGGACGACGCCAACCTCGGCTTCGAGGGCGTCGGCTACGTGCCGGACAGCTGGCTGACCGCCAACGGCTGGGTCGACCCGCTGACCGGCAGCGCCTACAACCCGGCGAACTACCCGCTGCACGGATCGGGCCTGTTCTTCGCCGGCCTGGAGTGGGACGGCTCGCTGCACGTCTACGGCCTGAACTCCGACGGCACCTTCACCACGTTCGGCACGATCGCGACCGGCAAGGTCTCCGTGATGGACGTGATGTTCGACGCCGGGACCAGCCGCATCGTCGCCACCTGCGACAACACCTGCGGTGAGACGCACACCTTCCTGAAGGTCGACGCCGCCGGCGCCGTCGTCCCCGACGTGACCTACACCAACCCGGCCGTCATGCCGACCGACAACCTGGAGGGCTTCGCGATCGCGCCGACCTCGACCTGCGTCAACGGCTTGCGCGAGGCGGTCTTCGGCGACGACGGCATCTACGGCTTCGGCAACGGCAGCACCTCCTACGGCCACGCCGTCTACAGCGGCACCTTCCCCTGCTGATCCGACCGACTCGTGGCACGGACGGGGAGGGGGCCGGTGCGGCCCCCTCCCCGTCGTTGTCGTCGCCGAGCCCGGTCGAGGCCCGGTCGAGGCTCCGAGGCTCAGCCGAGCTGCTCGCGCAGGTGCTCCAGTGCCGCCTCCAGCGCCCGGTCGGCCGGGAGGGCGAGGTCCGGCAGGACACCGACGCCCTCCCAGTTGGTGCCGGTCACCGGATTGATCGAGCGGGCGGTCGGCACGGTGACGGCGACGTGCGGGGAGACCGGGATGCGCGAGGTCGGGTGGGCGCCGCCCCGGGTGGTCTCGCCGATCAGCGTGGCGCGCTCCAGCACCTTGAGGTTGTACGCCAGCTCCTCGCCGCCGGAGAAGGTGACGGCCGACGTCAGCACGGCGACCGGGCGGTCCAGGTAGCGCGGGCCGGCGAGGTGGCCGACCGTCCAGTACTGCCGGATCGAGTCGGTGGCCCGGTCGTAGATGTCGTTCAGGTGGGTCTCGTCGCTGGGGAAGAAGTAGCTGCACCACAGCTGCACCCCCTCCGGCGAACCGCCCAGGCACCGGCGCAGGTCGACCACCAGCGCGTCGGTGGCGGCGAGCAGGTGCATCGCCGCACCGAAGAGGGGGCCGCCCAGCTCGGCAGGCGCGATCATGGACAGGTCGAGGTAGCCGATGTTGCCGTCGAGCTGCTCGACCCGCCGGACGCCGTGGTTGTTGGCCCGGCTGAACGCCTCGAAGCGGCCCCGGCTGACCTCCTCCGGCTCCTCCTCCATCGACTGCGGTTCCTCGCTCCACAGCAGCCGCAGGTGCTTGTCCGGACACGCCTGCTGCAGGTCCGCGGTGACCCGCTCGCACAACTCCCGCTCGTCCAAACCGTCGTACGCGCTCTCGGCCAGCCGGCGACGGATCACGGCATCGATGCCGGCCGTCTGCTCGGGGAACACGTATCCGGCGGTGATCCGGGCCAGCGCGGTCTCGAGTATCTCGTGATGAAGCGTCATAGTCGCTGCATTCTGAGCGGTCCGGAGTCCGTGGGCAAACGGGTAACGACGACGGCGGGCCCGGCGCGACGGGGTTGACGCCCCCTGGGCGCAACGGCGCGGCGCGATGCATCGGCCGGTCGTCGTCCTCACCGTGCCGTCGACGGCCGGCACTCCGTGGAGGGGGGTGAACGGTTCTGCGGGAAGAGGCTGTTGGCGGCCGTGCGCGCCAGTAGGTTGGGCTCATGTCCAAGAACGAAGTGACGCCGACGGGAACCTGCTGGTGCGGATGCCGGGCCGTCGTCGGGTCGGGATCCTTCTTTGCGCAGGGGCACGACAAGATCGCCGAGGCGGCCCTCCTGGCGGCCCGCTACGACAACTCCGTGGCCCGCCTCCTCGCCCACCACGGCTTCGGTCCCGACAGCGGAGTGCGCGAGGCCGCCGTCCGGAACGGCTACTGGCAGGAGTGCCCCGGGGCTGGGTGCACATACCGGGGTGCGCCCGCCAGTATTCGCGTGCACCGCAAGAAGGCCGAGCACTAGCGAGTGCTGCAAGGGCGCTGCCCGGCCGGGCAACGGGGTTGACGCCCGGGGGCGTCCGGCGATCGGATGGGGTGTCATGAGCGCAGGGCAGATGCACCCCGGCATGCATCCCGTCGACGGCGACCTCGTGCGGCGGCTGGTCGCCGGGCAGTTCCCCCGGTGGGCCGGGGCGGCGGTGGTGCGGGTGCCGTCCGGTGGGACGGTCAACGCCATGTACCGACTGGGCGAGGACATGGTCGTGCGGCTTCCGCTGGTGGCGGGCGGCGCCGGTGACGTGGCGCTCGAACGGACGTGGCTGCCCCGGCTCGCGCCCCACCTGCCCACGCCCGTCCCCGAGGTGCTCGGAGCGGGCAGGCCGGCCGAGGGGTATCCGTGGCCGTGGTCGGTGTACCGGTGGTTCGCGGGGGAGAACCCCGGGGCCGGGGCGCTGGGCGAACCCGTCCTGCTGGCCGAGGACCTGGCCGGATTCGTCGCGGCGATGCGGAGCATCACCCTGCCGGCCGCGCCGCAGGCCCACCGCGGTGGGCCGGTCGCCTCGCTCGACGCCGCGACCCGGGCGGCGATCGAGGAACTGCGCGGGATCCCGGAGGAAGGCGTCGACTGCGACGCCGCCACCTCCGTGTGGGAGCAGGCGCTGCGGGCCCCGGTCCCGGACGGCCCGCCGGTGTGGCTGCACGCCGACCTCATGCCGGGCAACCTGCTGGTGGCCGACGGCAGACTGACCGCGGTCATCGACTTCGGGTGCGCGGGGGTGGGCGACCCGGCCTGCGACCTGTTCCCGGCGTGGAACCTGCTGCCCGCCGACGCGAGGGAGGTCTTCCGCGCGGCGCTCGACGTGGACGACGCGACCTGGACCAGGGGCCGGGGACGGACGCTCTCACAGGCACTGATCGCGCTGCCGTACTACCGCAGGACGAACCCGGTGATGGCGGACAACGCCCGGCACGTGATCCGGACGGTGCTCGCGGAGGCGTAGGGTGCGTCTTCGCAGGCGTACGGATGCCCCGCACGCCCCTGAACCGGCCTCCCGGGTGCCCTTGAAGACAGCCCCCGGAGTTGCCCTCAAGGGCACTCGGACGGGTCTGGTGGTGCACCCGGCCGGTGACGGTGTCGGCGGGCGCCGTCATGCTGGGGGAGGCGAGTCGGGGCGGGAGGGGGCTGCAGGGGTGCGGAACGGGCTGGACCAGTGGGGGCACGTGCTTCCGTTCCTGCGGCAGTGGGAGGTGGGTCACGGGCTCGCACCGGAGGAGGACGCCGGACGGGACATCGCCCGGAGCGGGTTCGCCCCCTGCCTGGTGACCCTCCTGCGGCTGTCCGCACCGCCGCGGTTCGGCGCCGACGCCGGGTCCTTCCCCCCGTGGCTGCTGGCGGGGCTCGCCCGCACGGGACACCTGCCGCTGGCGGCCGAGCTGGCCCTGTCGACCGTGGACGAACTCGGCCGGGCGGAGAGGCTGCTGGCCGTGGTGCGGGCCGCGGCCGACGCGGGGGACGTGCACGGGGCCCAGGCGCTCACCGACTCCATCACCCTGCGGCAGTGCCGGGACCAGGCACTGGTCGGCCAGGTGTCGGCCTGGGCGCGGGCCGGTGAACGCGACCGGGCCGTGGCGCTGGCGGAGACCGTCCGCTATCCCCACCACTGGGCCGTCACCTGGGCGCTGCTGGCCAAGGCGGTGGCGGACGGCGGCGACACCCGCGCCGCGCTCGCGTTCGCCGATCGTGCCGAGGAGCACGTGCTCCGCAGCGATCCGTCGGCGGCGAAGGTGCTCGTCCTCCTCCTCGAGGTGGCCGACCTCGTCGGCGACCGGGACCGGGCGGACGACCTCGCCGACCGGCTGGAGGACTGGGCGCGGTCCCGGGGGCGCCGTGACGGGGGCTTCGACCGGGACCGTCCACGGCCGCTGGCGACGGTGCTGGTGCGCGACCTCCACCGGGGAGACCTGGACCGCCTCGACGCGCTGCTCCGCCGTCCGCGCCGGTCGCCCCTGGACGCCTGGGTCATGGCGGTCGTGCTCGCCTCGGCCCCCGCGAGCACCGACGTGGAGACGGCCCTCGCCCTCGCGGACCGGACGCAGATCCTGCTCGGTGCCTGTGCCACGTCCTCCGGGGAGGCCATCGCGCTGTGCACGGCGGCGGCGCGCATGCTGGCCCTGCACGGGCAGGTCGAGCGGGCCGCTGCCTTCGCCGACGCGATGCACGCCCCCGACGTCCGCGAGGAGCGGCAGACGCAGATCGTGGCGGAGCTGGCCCGCGGCGGTGACACCGGCCGGGCGGAGGAGCTCGCCCGGGCGATCGGCGACGGCGCGACGCGCGGTCACGCACTGGTCGCCGTGGTCCGCGAACTCGCCCGGCAAGGGGAGACCGACCGGGCCGCGAGGCTCGCCGACACGATCGACGACCCGTGGCTGCGGGACCACGCCCTGGTGGCAGTGGTCCCGGAGGCGGCCCGTCACGGGCAGCGGGAACGGGCGGAGGCGCTCACCCGGACGATCGTCCACCGGGCGACCCGGGCCCGCGCGCTGGCCGAACTCGCCGAAGTGCTCACCGAGTCGTCCGAACCGTCGGAGGCCCGCAGGCTGGCCGTCCGGGCGGCGGCACTCGACGGCTGGCCCAAGGTCCTGCCCCTGCTGGAACGGCTCGCGCCCGACGCGCTGGTGGCCACCGCCGACGCGTGGACGGGCGGGCGCGACGGCGAGCCGGCCGGTCGAGCCGACGGCCGCCACCAGGAGGGCACCCGGGCACCTGCCCAGGCTGACGGTGCCGATCGCTAACCTCGTCCCATGCGTGCGAAGCTGCCCCTGAACAGCCCCCGTTGGCGTGAGCTCGACGGGGTGACCGCCGAGGACGTGCGGCAGGTCGTGGACGCGATCGGCACCCCCGGTGACGGGTGGCGGAAGGCCTGGCAGGGCCTGACCGACAGCCTGATGCGCGAGGACGTCGTCCTGGACGGCGCCTACGCGGCACTGCCGCATGTGGTGGCCGCAGCAGCGGAGTTGCCGCCCGAGCGGTTCACGGACCTCTGGACGGACCTGGGCCTGATGGTCACCGCGGCGGCCCGTCCCCCCGTCCCGGCGGACCTCCGGCCGGGCTTCGAGGCCGCACTCCGCGAGGCCGAACGGGCAGCCGTGCGGGGCTTCCTCGCGGCCGGCACCCCCGCGGCGGGCTGCGCCGAACTGGCGCTGGCCTGCGTCGCCCTGGCCGGCCATCACACCGCCGAGGTGCTGTGGCGGTTCCTCGACCCCGAGGAGCCCTGCCTCGTGCTGGTCTGCCCCGAGTGCGAGACCGACACCGAGTTCCCCAAGTTCCTCGTGGACCCGGGGCGGCCGCCCTTCGAGGCCCCGGCGCAACCGGGCCCGGACCGTGAGCGGTCCGGCCCCGACCTGGTCCGCGAGGGCGAGCACCCCTGGGACGAGGTCGCCGCCGCCCTGCGGGAGGACGCGCTGGGCGAAGGGTGGGAGCCCTTCCTGCGGGCGGCGGGTACGGTCGCCGCGGCGGGCGTGCCGCGCGGAACACCGGGGTCGGACGTGCTGTGCCTGGTCGCCGCCATGGTCGCGGTCAAGGGCACGCCGGGGTGGGCCGGAGCCCGATGGGCCAGGACGCTGATGCTGCTGACCGGCCACGTCCGCTGCCACGACTGCGGGCAGACCTGGACGACCGCCGACTGCCTGGCGCCGCATCCCGACGGGGCGCGCCCGCAGAACCACGGCCGCCACGCATGGCCACCCACCGAGGACGAGGACGAGGACGAGGGCGGGGACGGGGACGGGGCCGAGGCCGCGGGACGAACCGGAGTCCGGCGCGACGGCGAGCGCCTGCTCGCGTCCGACGGCACACTCCGCGGCCGCGCCGAGGCGTTCGCCTCCCCCGAGCCAGGCACGCGCGCCGGAGTCAACGCCCTGGCGGTCGTGGTGCGGCCCGGCCTGCCGGCGCTGGTCGCCGGCGGCGGGGACAGCGGCGTGCTCTGCCTCTGGAACCTGGCCGACGGCCGGCTGCGCCACGGCCCGCTGCCCGGTCACCCGGACCCCGTCCGCTCGCTGACGGTCCTTCCGCTGCCCGACGGCGACGTCCTCCTGGCGAGCGGCGGGGACGCCGGTACGGTCGGCGTCCGGAACGCGGCCACCGGGCAGTCGGTCCGAGAACCGGTCGGCAACTGGCTCGGGGCGGTGATCGGAATGTGCGCCGCGGCCCTGCCGGACGGCCGGACGCTGCTCGTCACGGCGACCGACCGGGGCGCGGTACGGTTGCGCGATCCGCTGACGGGCGACCCCCTCGGACGTCTCAACCCCCGAGGTCGCCGGATCACTTCGATCGCCGCCGTCCCGATCGCCGCCGACCACACGCTGATCGCGGCCGCGGACGCCCAGGGCGACGTCCACCTGTGGGATCCGACCGTCGACGATCCCTGGGACCGCGGCGCGGCGGTGCCGCCGGACGAGCGGGTGCGCGGCGGCCTCCGCCACCGCGTGACCGTGGTCGCGGCGGTGCCCGTGCACGGCCGTGCCCTGCTGGCCACCGGGGACCGCAACGGCGCTGTCGTGCTCTGGGACCCGGCGACCGGCCTCCCGGTCGGCGACGGCCTGCCCCCGGACACCGACGGCTCCCCGCTGACGGCCCTGACCGCCCTCGCACCCCCCGGTCGGCCCGGCCTCGTCCTCGCCGGCAGCGGGCAGGGGCGCAGCCTGCGCCTGTGGGAGCCGGAGACCGGCACCGTCCGGCGCATCCAGCTGGACGTGACGGTCACCTGCCTGGCCGCGGCCGGGTCCGGCACCGGTGTCGAGGTCCTCGTCGGCCACGACCGGGGAGTCCTCGGGCTCTCGGTGACCGCCTAGGAGCGGTCTTCAGGGGGCGCTCGGGTGGTCGATTCAGGTGCCCCTACGCGCCCCTGTGCGGCATCCGTACGCCTTCGAAGACACGGCCCAGCCCTCGCGGTCGCGGCCCGACGCCACTGACCTGTCCGGTCGCCCGGCGGGTCGCTGCGGTCACTCCGGCGGGGCGCCGGCCGGGTCGTCGGCGGCTCGGAGGAGGTTCTGCTCAAGGCGTTCCAGGGTGTGCAGGGCCGCGGCGCGTTCGTCGTCGGTCAGGTCGGCCGCCACGAGGTCCTCCAGTCGGCTCCACGCCTCCTCGACCTCGCGGCGCAGGGCGTGGCTGGCCGCGGTGGGTTCGATGAGCGACGCCCGCTTGTCGGTGGGGGAGGGGCGGCGGCGGACGAAGCCGGCCTGTTCGAGCCGCTGGACGGTGCGGGTCATGGTGGCGGCGTCGGAGTCGAGCAGGCGCACCAGGTCGGTCTGGCGCTGCGGGCCCAGCTCCCACAGGTGCATCATCACCAGTTCCTGGCCGGGGTGGAGGCCGATCCGGCGCAGCAGCTGGCCGGCGAACATGCGGTGGAGCCGGGCGAGGCGGAAGATCGCGTGGCTGATCGGTCCGCCGCCCGCCGCGGCCGGCACCGGGACGCTGGCCTCCTGCGCCGTCCCGGTGGGTTCCCTGCCGGCCTGCGGGGCGGGCTCTGCCATCTCTTCCTCACTTTCCTGGGCGGGCAGCCAATGCTACCCGCCCGGCGCCGGATCCCGTGGATCGGTACCACCTCTCTGTCTCGATTCCCCTGCTGGATGCCCATGCTGGCTGGCATGGGAATGCTCCGCGGTATTTACTTGTTCGGGCAGGTAACTGTTACGGTGAAGGTGTCCGGGCCACCGCCCGCCACCGACCGCAAGGAAGAAGAGAGACCATGACCACCGCTTTCGATCCGATCGTCCTGGGCGGCCGCCGCCTCGCCAGCCGGCTCGTGATGGCGCCGATGACCCGCAGCCGCGCGTACGGGCCGGGCGCGGAGCCGACCGAGCTGATGGCGACGTACTACGCGCAGCGGGCCGGCGCCGGGCTGATCGTCACCGAGGGGATCCAGCCGTCGCCGGTCGGGCAGGGCTACCCCGACACTCCCGGGCTGCACACGGCCGGGCAGGTGCAGGCCTGGCGGCGGGTGACCGACGCGGTGCACCGCGAGGGCGGCGTGATCTTCGCCCAGCTGATGCACACCGGCCGGATCGGGCACCCCGCCCTGCTGCCCGACGGCCTGGTGCCGGTCGCCCCGTCGGCGGTCCCCGCCCCCGGGCAGGTGTTCACCCACGAGGGCCCGCAGGACTTCGTGACCCCGAAGGAGCTGACCGAGGCGGAGATCCACCGGACGATCGCCGACTTCGCCGCCGCGGCCCGGAACGCGATCGACGCGGGCTTCGACGGGGTGGAGATCCACGGCGCCAACGGCTACCTCGTCCACCAGTTCCTCGCGCCGAACACCAACCTGCGTACCGACGGCTGGGGCGGCGACGCCGAAGGCCGGACGCGCTTCGCCGTCGAGGTCGTCACCGCCGTCGCGGCAGCGATCGGCAGCGACCGGGTGGGCCTGCGGCTCTCGCCCGGCAACCCGTACAACGGCATCGCCGAGGACGACCCGCGCGAGGTCTACGAGGTGCTGCTGGAGCGGCTCGCCGGACTGGACCTGGCCTACCTGCACCTGCTGGAGGGCCCGGACCGCGACCTGACCGTGCGCCTGCGCAAGATCTGGCCCGGCACGTTCGTCCTCAACCCGTTCACCCACCCCGAGGCCACCGGCCCGGCCGCGCTGGAACTGGTCGAGGACGGCACCGCGGACATGATCGCTTACGGGGCGCTGTTCCTGGCGAACCCCGACCTGCCGGCCCGCCTCGCCGCCGGCGGCCCGTTCAACACCCCGGACCCGGCCACCTTCTACGGCGGCGACCACCGCGGCTACACCGACTACCCCACCCTCTGACCCCTCTGCACCTGCCGCGCCCGCTGAACCATGCCCCGATCCGCCCCCGTCCGCCGCACCGCGGGCGGGCGGCGACCCCCTCCGCCCCCCACCACTCCACGGGAGTTCCCGATGTCCACAGCGATCACCTTCTCCGAGTACGGCGCACCCGAGGTGCTGCGGCTGACGGAGGTCACCCCGCCGGAGCCCGGGCCCGGCCAGGTCCGGATCCGGGTCCGGGCCGCCTCGGTCAACCCGCTCGACCTGAAGATCCGGTCCGGTCTGCTGGCCGCCAAGGCGCCCGCCGACTTCCCGGTGGTGCCCGGACTGGACGCGGCCGGTGTCGTCGACGCCGTCGGCGAGGGCGCCACCGCCACCGAGGGCGACGAGGTCCTCGGCGCCACCGTGGGCGGCAGCTACGCCGAGTACGCCCTGCTGGACAGGCCGGTGGCCAAGCCCGAAGCCCTGTCCTGGGAGGTCGCCGCCTCGCTGGTCACCGTCGGCCGGACGGCGCACCGGGTACTGGAGCAGCTGGGCGTGCAGGAGGGACGGACCCTGCTCGTCCACGGCGCAGCCGGCAGCGTCGGGACCATCGCGGTGCAGCTGGCCGTCGCGCGCGGCATCACCGTCGTCGGCACCGCGGCGGAGCGCGACCTGGAACGCGTCACCGCCCTGGGCGCCACCGCGGTCCGCTACGGCGAGGGCTGGGTGGAGCGGGTGAGGGCCGCGGCCCCGCAGGGCGTCGACTTCGTGTTCGACGCCTCCGGTGCGGGCGTGCTGGCCGACTCCGTCGCCCTGACCGGGGACGCGGGCAGGGTCATCACCATCGCCGACCTGGCCGCCGCCGAGCACGGCGTCCGCTTCAGCGCGGGCACCTCGGACGGGGCCGGCGAACCGCTGCCGGAACTGGTGCGCCTGACCGCAGCCGGGAAGCTCGCCGTGCCGATCTGGCGGACGTACCCGCTGGCGGAGGCGGCCCGCGCCCACACCGACCTGGAGGCCCGCCGCAACCGGGGCAAGGCCGTCCTGATGCCCTGACCCCGCGGGCCGGTGCCGGGTCAGTGGTTCAGTCGTTCAGCGGTCCGACCACAGGTGCGCCAGGAGGTCGTGCAGGGGCGCCGGTACGTGGTCGAGGTCGAGGGCTTCGACCAGGAGGTGGCCGTAGCGGATCTTCCGGCCCTTCTTCGTGCCGAGGAAACGCCGCATCTGCTGGTGCGGGAGCCGCCCGTACTGGGCGGGCTGGCGCACGAAGGTCCGCCAGGCCGGGAGGTCGCCCTCGGCCCGGACGATCTCCTCGACCCGTGGCACGCCCAGCGCACGGACGAGCTCGTCCTCCAGGTCCGTCGTACAGGTGAAGAACCCGCGGCGCGGCGCACCGGCCCGGTCGAGGCCGCGGTCGTAGAACCGCTGCTCGCCCACGTCGCACAGCCCGGCGAGGCGCAGGCCCAGACCGGGCGGCCCGAGGAGGCCGGCGTAGCGGCCCACGTTCATCGCGCCGCCCATGGGGATGACGCACACGCCCTCGGCGGACAGGTCCCGGCCGTGGCGGGCGGCCAGCGTCTCCACGGCCGCACCGTCGCTCGGCCCTTCCACCAGCACCGCGGTCCGCACGCCCGACCGCACGGCCAGTTCGCCCGCCGGGCCGCCGGGACCGCCCGCCGCCCAGTCGGTGACCGCATCCCGGAACGCCCGCATGTCCGCCATGGGACGATCCTGCTCCTGCCCGGGCAGGCACCGCACCGGATTTTCCGGCCGGCCGGCCGGTCCGGATTTTCGGTGGATCGGGTTTTCGGGCGCGCCTCCCCGCCGAGTCCGGTCGTCGGTCCTATCGTCGTGGGTGTGAGGAGGCCCGGTCCGTCGGTCCACCTCCCCCGTACCCGGCCCGGCCGCCCTCCCCCCTGGCGGCCGGGCCGTGTCATGCCGGTACGCGGCCCGAAGGCGCGATCGTCGGCCACCTGGCCCAGGTCCCGGCCCCGTGCATCGGCGGCCCTCGCTATCGTCCGTGCCGTGCCGCCACGCCGCGGAGCCCGGACGGGGGAGGATGCCCGCATGACGGACGACGCGGCCCGGCACCTCCTCGACCGTTTCGTGGGCCTGCTCCGGCCGATGCCCTCGCTGGTCTCCGTCCGGGCGCACGGCTCGCTCGCCGCGGGCGACTACCGGCCGGGCCGCAGCGGCCTCGACCTGATCGCCGCGCCGGAGCAGCCCTGCACCCCGCAGCAGCAGGCGCACCTCGTCCGGATCCACGAGGCGTTGGCCGCGGAGCTCCCCTCGGCGGCCGAGCTGCACTGCGGTTACGTCGCGGCCGACGGCTGGGACGACCACGCGGCGCCGCACCTCACCTGGGCCCACGGGGAGTTGATGCACCGCCCGGTCACGGCAGTGACCCGCTGCGAACTGCACCGGTTCGGGACGGTCCTGCCCGGACCTCCGCCGACGGACCTCGTGCCCCGGGTCACCGACCGGCAACTCGCGGACTTCGTCGCCGACGACCTGAGGACCTACCGGCGTCCCGCCCTCGACCACCCCGACCGGTGGCGCCGGGACATCCGGGTCGACCTCGGCCTGCTCACCCTGGCCCGGGCGGCGACGACCCTCGGCAGCGGCCGCCTCATCACCAAGTCCGAGGCGCTCGACGTCCTGACCGGCCTCGGCGCCTCGCCGAGCCGGTGCACGACGTCGGACGGCGCCGCCACGGCCGGCCGGCTCCCGCCACAGCCGGGTGGATCGAGCGGCGGTCGGACCTCGCACGCGCATTCCTCGGGCCGGCCATCGACGAGGTGCTCGCCGACCACCGCCCGTAGCACCCGAGCCGAGTCGCCGGGGGCGGATCACTTCGCCCCGGCCGCCCGAACCCGGCGCGCCGGACACGCTGTCAGGAGCCGTGAAGCCGCGCCTCCGCCGCGCGCTGCCCGGGAGGATCCGCAAGGGAGGGCCTACTGTGGCCGGTATGACCAGCGATGACGGCCGGGCGATCGACCTCACCCCTGCGGCGCGGCAGCTCGCCGACTGCTACCAGAGGTTTCTGGAGCTCGTCGAGCGGTGCGGGCGGTCGATGGAGGTCGGCGACTGGGTGGTCCTCGCGGACGAGGCCGGCGACCTTTCGGTGACGGCGGACGAAGTGGCGTCCGCGGCCGAGGCCCTGACGCGGGACGAGGTCGTCACCCGGCCGGTCGACGTCCTCGCGATGGTGGAGCGGCTGTCCCGACCGCCCGAGTGACCGGGGATCCACGGGACTCGGCGGCCGCTTGACCCTGACACCGGTGGCAGGGTCGCAGGATGGCGGGCATGGACACCAGCGCATCGCAGCGACCTCCCCGCATCGTCGCCGTCACCGGAGCCGGCACCGGTATCGGCCGGGCCACCGCCAGGGCCTTCGCCGCCGAGGGCGCCCACGTGGTCGCGATCGGCCGCCGGACCGGGCCGCTGGCGGAGACCGCCGACGGGTTCCCGGGCATCACCCCGCTCGTGGCCGACATCACGGCGGAGGGTGCTGCCGGACGGATCGTCCGGGAGGTGAGGGAACGTCACGGCCGGCTCGACGTCCTGGTCAACAACGCCGGCATCGTCCGCAGCGGCGTCCTCGGTTCGATCCGTCCGGACGCGGTCGCGGACCAGCTCGCCGTCAATCTGGTCGCTCCCGTCCTCCTCACCCAGGAGGCGCTGCCGCTGCTGGAGCGGGCCCGCGGAGTGGTCGTCAACATCAGTACGGCGGTGGGGCAACGGGCCTGGTCCGGCAGCTCGGTCTACGCCGCGACCAAGGCGGCGCTGGAGACGCTCACCCGCAGTTGGGCGGTGGAGCTGGCGCCGCGCGGGGTGCGGGTGGTGGCGGTCGCGCCCGGCGCCGTCGACACGCCGATCGGCGAGCACCAGGGGCTGACCCCGGAACGCCGGGCCGCCGTCCGTGCGTGGCAGCTGGCGCACACCCCGCTGGCGAGGGTCGGCGAGCCGGGGGAGGTGGCCTGGGCGATCACCCGGCTCGCCTCGGCCGGGGCCTCGTTCGTCACCGGCGTGGTGCTTCCGGTGGACGGCGGCGCGCTGGTGGCGTGACAGGATCGCCCGCGGGCGGCGCAGGGCGGCACAGGGCGGGGCAGGGGGCGGTGGGAGTGAAGATCGGTGAACTGGCGGCGGAGACCGGGGCGAGCGTCCGGTCGCTGCGGCACTACGAGCAGGCCGGGCTGATCACCTCGGAGCGGGCGTCCAACGGCTACCGCCGTTTCGGCCCGGGGTCGGCGGTCCGGGTCCGCAACATCCGGCTGCTGCTGGCCGCCGGGCTGACCCTCGACGACGTCCGGGTGTTCCTGCCCTGCCTGGACGGCGACCTCGGTGCGGCCGCGCCCTCGGACCGGGGCCTACGGATCGCCCGGGCCCGGCTGGCCGTCCTCGACGAGCGGATCGCCGCCCAGACCGCCGTCCGCGACCGGCTGGCACATGCTCTCCGGCTCGCGACCGGCAGCTGACCGGGGGAGTCGTGTCCTCGGGTCCGGCCCTCGCCGGGTGGTCCGGCAAAACAGTAGCCATAGACATAATGTCCATGTACTCTTTCCGGTATGAGCAAGGGTTCACCCGGTCCCACGCCCGGCTTCCTGGTCTGGCGGCTCGCCAACAAGTGGCGCGTCGCGGTCGATCGCGCAGTGGCCCCGCTGGGCCTCACCCACGCGCAGTACTCGCTGGTCGCGTCGCTGTACGGCATGCAGCGCGCCGGCGAGCGGCCCAGTCAGCGCAGACTCGCCGACCACACCGGCCTGGAAGCCCTGTACGTCTCGAAACTGGCGCGCGCCCTGGAGTCGGCCGGCCACGTCGAGCGCACCCGCGACCCCCGCGACCCGCGTGCCGTGCAGCTCCGCCTCACCGAACGGGGCGAAGCCGTCACCCGGCAGGCCGTCGCGGTGGTCCAGGACCTGCACCGGCAGTTGCTGGAACCGCTCGGCGGCCTCGACGCCCCGCGCACCAACGCGTTCACGGACGAGCTGGTGCTCCTGCTCGACGCGCCCCTCGCTCCGTCCGCGCCGAACACCGAGAACTCCCGGAACACCGAGAACTCCCAGGGGGAAACACCATGACCACCGACACCACCGCCACGCCCGCGCCCCGGGCCGACGCCCGAGCCCTCGGCCTGGCCCACTACGCCGCCCGTGGAGTCCTGGAGAACGTCCTGGCCCGGCACGGCTGCACCTTCGAGCAGCAGGTCGCCCTGCGCGCCGCCGTCACCGCCGAGGAGCAGCCGACGGCCGACGGGCTCCTCGCCCAGGTCGCGGCCTCCCTCAAGGCCGACCCGGCCGTCGTCCGCGCCGCGCTCGACGACCTGCTGGCCGGGCAGTTGCTCGTCCGGGACGGCGAGCGCCTCCGCCCCACGGAGGCCGGCCGCGCACTGCTCGCCGCCGTCGGGGCGGAGACCGCCCCGATCACCGCCCGCATCTGGGGCGACATCCCCGCCGACGACCTGGCCGCCGCCGGCCGCGTGCTCGCCCTGGTGGCCGAGCGCGCCAACGCGGAGCTGGCCGCGCTCACGGCCTGAGCCCGTGGCCCGTCGTACCTGCCGTGCCCGCCGTGTGTGCCGTGTCGGGCTGATCGGGCGTCACCGTTCCGCCCGGACGGGCATCGGGAGCGCTTCGGGGCTCTCGTCGGGCTGCGCCGTTGCCTGCGCGGGTGGGCGGTGGCGGGCCGGGCCCGGCCGTGGCCGGGCGGGTCAGTAGGACTGCAGCTCGACGAGGGTGCCCTCGGGGTCGCGGAGGTGGGCGGTGCGCAGGCCCGGACCCCACTGCGGGCGGTCGGTGGGGGCGGCGACCGGCTCGGCGCCGTGCCGCAGGCAGAGGGCGTACCCGGCGTCGACGTCGCCGACCCGGCACACGAACATCACGCCACCGTCACCGCCGTCGCTGCCGCCGCCGAGGGCCGGTCCGGTGCCGGAGGGGTCGGCGTCGAGGGCGGCGGCCAGTGCGGCACGGTCGAACAGGGCCAGCACCCCCTGCCCGGCCACGTCCCAACTGGCGTAGGGGCCTTCGGCGTTCCCCCGGGCCAGTTCGGCGCCGGCGAGCTCGGGCAGGACCGCCCGGTAGAAGCGGAAGGTCTCGGCGAACCGGTCGACCAGCAGACGGGGGTGCAGCGCGTCCACGGAGGCTCCTCGAAATAGTGGGTCTGCACCCACTATAGGTCCTGACCTAGAATATGGGTCGTGAACGAGCCCATCGACGTCCCGCCGAGCCTGCTGGACCTCAGCACCTACCTGCTGTCCCGCACCGGCAAGGCCGCCCGGACCCGACTCGCCGAGCGGCTCGCCCGCCGCGGACTGCGGTTGTGGCACCTGGCCGTGCTCGCGGCGCTCGCCGACTTCGGCCCGCACGTACAGCGCGACCTCTCGGTGCGGCTGTCCGTCGACCCCAGCGACATCGCCAAGGTCGTCGACGAACTCGCCGCGGCCGGCTGGGTGGACCGCTCCCGCGACCCCGCCGACCGCCGCCGCATCCGGGTCACCGTCACCGACCCCGGGCGGACGGCCCTGCGCGAACTGCAGGCCGAGGCCGAGGCCGTCCAGGCGGAACTCCTCGCCCCGCTCTCCGCCGCCGAGCGCACCCGACTCCACGGCCTGCTCAGGCGGCTCTTCGACGGAGACCCCGGCACTCCGGAGGACTGACGCCCCGGCAGGGCTCAGTGACCGGGGCGGCCGGGTGGGTGGAAGCAGGCGGTGACGGTCTTGCCCCGGGCGTCGGGGCGGCTCTGCCATTCGTCGGCGAGGGCGTCGACCAGGCGCATGCCGCGGCCGGAGGTGGCCTCGGGCCCGGCCTCGCGCGGGCGCGGGAGCTGCGGCGAGTCGTCGTGGACGCTGACGTAGAGGCAGGAGCCGTCCCAGGTGAGGACGAGATCGGCGTCGCTGCGGGCGTGGATGTGGGCGTTGGTGATGAGCTCCGACACGGTGAGCACGACGGCATCGGCGGTCTCGGGTGCGTGCACCGTCCAGCCGAGCGCGTCGAGGTGACGGCGCGCCCAGGCACGGCCGGCCCGGACGCCGCTCGACACGGGCAGGGTGCGTGCCCAGCCCATCGCCCTCAGCGCGTTGTCACGGTGGTCCATCTCGGGCCTCCCCTCGTGGCCTCTTCCCGTGACCCGGCTGCCCCGCTTTCCCCGCCGCACACCCCCCGTGCCCGCGCCGGACCGCACGGCTGAACCACCCGCGCCTCGACGAGGCCGACAGCGGGCTCCGGGAACTCGGCGTGCCGCTCCGCCCCTGACGCCGGCCGGCGGACGGCCCGTAGACCGCCGCCGCCCGGGTGTGCCCTCCGCACGCACGTGGGCCGGGCCACCGCCGACGTGCGCGGTGGCCCGGCCCGCTGCGGGTCCGGTCGGACGGGTCCGGTCAGACCGGGCCGCCGTAGTAGGTGCCGTAGTAGGCGGAGTACGCCTCCCGGTAGTCGTGGTCCGCCGGGTCGTGCCGGTCCGGGTCGTACTCGGGGCTGTTCTTGATCTCGTCCTTGGTGCGGTCGAGGTAGACCTTCTTCTCCTCCTGCTCGACGCGCACCACGGTGCCCGCCGGGAGCAGCACGTGCTTGCCGAAGATCCACGGCCCGGTGTCGACGACCAGGTACTGGGAGGCCGTCCGCTCGGACAGCTCGTCGACCTTGCCGACGGGTCCGTCGGTGGCCTCGACGTGGAAGCCGACCAGGTCGCTCCCGGCGACGTGGCCGGACGTCGTGCGGAAGTCCCAGATCACGATGTCGCTCATCGTGCCCTCCTTCGTGTCGCGGGTGCCGGGCGGGCCGTTCCCGCCCCGGTGCGTCCCCCGACGGACCGGCTGCCCCGGAAGCGGCCCGCCACACGTCCTGACTTCGCGGCGCCGTGATACCCCGGGCGGGGTCCGAGGCGTCTGTAGGGGTACACGACCGACTCATCGAACGGGGAACGGAACATGCGACGTTGGACGGCACTGCCGGTGGCACTCGCGCTGGTGGGACTCGGATCGGCGGTGATGCCGGCCGCCGCCGCGACGGGGACGGCGGCGGCGGCCGCCGTGCAGTGCGACTCGGGCTGGGGCAGCCTCGACAAGGCCGGTCGGGCCGGGACGGACGCCTACCGGTACATGACCGGCATCAGGACGGGCACGCACCCCTGCTTCGACCGCATGGTCGTGGACGTGCCCGGTTCGTCGCCCGCCGACCCGGTGGCGTACCGGATCGACTACCGGGACTCGCCGATCGGCACCACCACCGACGACCGGCTGATCCCGGTCGCCGGCGGCAAGGTCCTGAACATCGTCATCGGCGCACACACCACCGACGCCGACTGGAACACGACCTACCCGCTGCGCACGGGGGAGAGGCTGCCCGGGCTCGACCTCACGGGCTACCCCACCTTCGTCGAGGCCCGGGGCGGCGGCTCGCACGCGGGTGAGACGCAGATCGGGCTCGGCGTCCGGGCGCGGCTGCCGTACCGCGTCCTCCAGCTCGACGGCCGGCTGGTGATCGACGTGGCGCACAGCTGGGGCGCCACGGGCTGATCCGCGGGCGCGCCCCCGTACCGGCGCCGGCCGGTACGGGGGCGCGGTGCCCCCGGCCGTCCGGTCCGGAACCGCGGACGCGCCGGGCGCGTCGCGAACCACAGGGCGAACTCGGGGGTGGCACGGAAGCGGTGAAGGCCCGTCGGCCGGCCGGCGGCTGCGGCTGGGCGGCGCTGTGGGTCCTCGCGGCCTTCGTGCTCGCCACCGGGTGTGTCCTCCACGGCACCGGCCGGGTGACGGAGAGCTGGCACCGGTGCCTCACCCAGGACCACGAACCCGACCCCCGGACGGCCGCGGCCACCCGCTCCGTGCGGGCCGTCGTGTTCGTCGTCCTGTTGCTGCTCGGCGCGGTGCTCTCGCCGCTGCCGCGCAGCCGGTGGTACCTGCCGCCCGTCCTGGCCGGGACCTTCCTCGGACTCCGGGCCTGGGACCTGACCGGCCACGGCCACCACGCCGACTTCCACGGCCCGCAGTACCGCACCCGCACCCGCTAGACCCCGACGCGGGCCCCGTCCGGACCCGCCGGACCAATTCATGAGGATGCGTCACGTTCTGTGCTAAGCCTGTCGGACGTCACCGTCCGTGTCTGTGGGAACGGTCCGTGGTCGGCGGTTCCGGACACCGTCCTTGCACCTCGGGCCCGTCGGCGCGGCTGCGCTCGCACCTGCCGGCCGATGCCCGGCCGTGGGCTCGTTCCTGCCCGCCGCCTGAGTCCCGGTCATGCTCAGTGGCCTCCCGGTGACAGGAAGTCGGCCCGCCGGGCGGGGTGTTGCGCAGGCCGGTTCGCGCGGACACTGGAGTGGTGGGGGTGCGAACCGAGCACTGAGGAAGCCGCCCATGAACATCAGATCCGGCGCCACCGCGGCGCCCGCGGACGACCACGATCCGCGGGCAACCTGCACCGTCCGCGGGAGGCGACCGTCATGACCGTCAGATCCGCCCTGCACCCGTTCGGGGCCCGCGCCGTCCGCCGCACGATCGTGGTCACCACCGCCCTGGTGACCGCCGCCGCGCTCGGCACCGCCGCTCCGCTCACCGCCAGGGCCGCCGCTCCAGCCCCGCAGGGCCAGGTGTACTCCTGGGTCAGCGACGGCTGGGGCGGCGGCACCGTCACCAGCCGACCCGCCGGCATCAACTGCCACCAGACCGTCGCCGACCCGTGGAACGGCGTCGGCCAGGAGAACCCGACCGGCACCTGCGCCGCCTCGTTCCCGGTCGGCACCACGGTCACCTTCACGGCCACCCCGGACCCCGGGTCGTACCTCAACGCCGGCCCCGACCCGGTCAGCCTGACCGTCCAGCCCGGTTACAACGCGGTGTGGGCGATGTTCTGCCCGAACGACGACCTCTGCTCCGCAGGGTGACGCCGGACGATAACCGTCGAATCGTCAACGACACCGCCAGGAGCAGGGCCTCCCGGCGGCTCGAAGGCCGACTGCGCCCTCGCGCCGTCCGGGAGGCCCTGCCGTCACGCCGCTACGCTCCCGCCGTCACCGGGCGTGCGAACCGGCGCGGGGGCGGGTCGGCCGGCCCGATGCGGGTCGGGCCGGTGCGCTCGGCGTCCGGACCTCCGAGGAGCTCCGGCCGTTGCGCGGCGCCGGCGGCGCCGGCGGCGCCCGGTGCGTGGACGGTGAGTTCGAAGTCCCGGTGCGCCTTGGCGTCCAGGGCCAGCGGCAGGCGGACCCGCCCGTCCGCGACCAGGCGCCGCACCGCGCCGCGGCTCACACCGAGGCCGAGCATGAGCAGCCGTTCCACGCGTACCGGCACGGGCAGCTCGAAGCCGACCTGCACGGTGAGCGGCGTCGGGTCGTCGAGCGCGTGCAGGGGCGTGCGGATCTCCAGCGCCCAGGTGCCCGTCCAGTCGAGGCGGTAGGCGTTCTTCGCGGCGAGCGACGCACTCGTCGTCAGCTCCCGCACCACGGCCGGGTCGTTGTTCTCGTACGCCACCAGCCGGGCGGGCTCCAGCGACGAGACGTGGACGCGTTCGTGGACGGGCACCTTCGAGGTCCGGTCGCAGGCCGCGCAGCCCAGGAGGAGCCAGACGTCGAGGAGTTTGCCGCTCGCGTTGACGCGGATCCGGCCCGTGGGACGGTGCCGCGTGCCGGGGCAGTCCGGGCAGGGGCGCACGACCGTGGGCAGGGCGGACTGACGCACGGCCCACAGGGCCTTGCGGTCGGTATTCATGGCTGTGGTTGCTTTCAGGACTCGGCAGGAGCGCTCGCGGCCGGGGCCGGGGCTCCTGGGACATGACGGATGCACACGAGGGCGCGAGTCGTCGCCTCGGGGCCGAATGGCCAGGCCCGGAGGTGGACCGCGCGACAGGTCGGTCGTTGCCGTGTGGCAGCCGTTACATGTACATGTGGGCGATCATGGCCGGGGCCGGGGCCCGCGGGCAAACCGTTTTCCCGCCGGGCGGCAGCCGCCTACGATGAGCCGCCGTGGTTGAACTCCATCCTCCGACCGGTCCCTACGACAGCGGCTTCCTCGACACCGGGGACGGCAACCGCATCTACTACGAACAGCTCGGAAACCCCCGGGGCAAGCCGGCGTTGAACGTCCACGGCGGCCCGGGAGCGGGCGCGCCGCGGCGGCCGACGAGGGCTTGGGACCCGGAGCGCTACCGCGTCGTCCGCTTCGACCAGCGCAACTGCGGCCGCAGTACGCCGCACGCCAGTGACCCCGCCGCGGACATGAGCCTGAACACCACGCGGCACCTGATCGAGGACATCGAG
Organism: Kitasatospora sp. NPDC093679; assembly: GCF_040683455.1. Classification (NCBI taxonomy): domain Bacteria; kingdom Bacillati; phylum Actinomycetota; class Actinomycetes; order Kitasatosporales; family Streptomycetaceae; genus Kitasatospora; species Kitasatospora sp. NPDC093679. The sequence goes on along the minus strand of NZ_JBFBDW010000065.1, from coordinate 712 downwards.
CGGCTGCGCGAACACCTCGGCATCGAACGGTGGTTGCTGAACGGCGGCTCCTGGGGCGCCACCCTCGTCCTGGCGTACGCGCAGCAACACCCCGAGCGGGTCACCGAGATCGTCGTCCCGGCGGTGATGACGAGCCGCCGCTCCGAGATCGACTGGCTGTACCGCGGCGCCGGACGGTTCCACCCCGAGGCGTGGGACCGGTTCCGCGACGGCGTCCCCGAGGACGAGCGGGACGGCGATCTGCTCGCCGCCTACGCCCGGTTGACGGAGCACCCGGACCGGGCGGTCTGGGCGAGGGCCGCCGCCGACTGGCTCGCCTGGGAGGACGCGGTCGTCTCGAACGAGCCCAACGGCGTGCCCGGCATGTACAGCGACCGGGAGGTCGACGCACGGATCGCCTTCGTGCGGATCTGCGCCCACTACTTCAGCAACGGCGCGTGGCTGGAGGAGGACCAACTGCTCCGCAACGCCCACCGCCTGGCCGGGATCCCCGGCGTACTCGTGCACGGACGGCACGACATGGGCTGTCCGGTGCAGACGGCGTGGGAACTGGCCAAGGCGTGGCCGGACGCACGGCTCCACATCGTCGAGGACTCCGGGCACGCCGGGAGCGAGGCGATGCAGCAGGTCGTCCGCTCGGCCATCGAGGAGTTCAAGGACCGGTGACCCGCCGGGGCCGGTCGGTGGGCAGGAACCCGTGGGGGGTTCCTGC
>NZ_JBFBDW010000064.1:0-45465 GCF_040683455.1 Kitasatospora sp. NPDC093679 | reverse complement strand
CATGGCGGCGATCTTCGCGGACACCTTGACCGCAAAGATCACCACCAGCGGATCACGCCACGCAGTTGATCAATTACCCAACACTTTCTCAGACGGAGAGGTCGGCCCGGCGGGGCCGGTCGGCGTGACGTCGAGGCCGCGGGCGCGGCGGCCGCCGTCCTGGAAGTGGGCGCGGCCGAGGCCTTCGGCGATGATCTGTTCCCGTTCCTGTCGTCGACCTCCGGATGGGTGAGGCCGGCCAGGGTGAGGCGCAGCAAGTGGTGGCGCAGTCGCCGCAGCCCGGCGTCTTCGACGACGAAGTCCCGTCCGGTGCGGGACAGATCGCCCGCCCGGCGTGAGACGTCCTGGGTGCTGCTCGTCGACATGGGGTGCTCCTTGTCCTGCGGTGTGCGATGCCCGTCCCCGGTCCCGGCGCCGTGCGCCGGTCGGGGCGGCTCGGCCGGTGGACCGGCTCGGTGGGGACCGGTCGCCCTCCTCGGCGGGGCTCGGACGCGAGGCGGTGCAGGGCGATCCCGGCCTGGATCGCGGCCGCTTCCCCGGAGGCCGTCCGGAGCCTCGGCCGACCCTTGCGGAGCATCTCCCGGTCACGGGCGCGGTCACGGCGCCACCCGGATGCCGACCTCGGGCACCCGGATGGCGCGCACGGGTGCCCCGCCGCGGAGCGGGCGTGCGACCGTCGGTTCGACGACGGCCGATCACCGCGGCGCCGGATGCCGTCTCCCCGACGCGGCCCCGTGTCGGGTGTGTCCACGGCGCCGGACCGGACATCCAGAACTGGTGGGCTGAATGGCGACCAAGCGCCACGTACGACGAATAGGCAGAACCGGACTCGCCGGCGGCATGCTGGCCCTGGCCGCGCTGACGATCGCCGGCGGAGGGCCGCCGGGCGGCGGAGCCGGAGGGGACACGCAGGACATCCTCGGGCGGATCCTCGACAAACCGATCTACGCGCACGCCCAGTGGGGCGTCCTGGAGGAGGACCCTCAGGGCGGGGTGCTGCACGAGCTCCAGTCGGACAAGTTCTTCATCCCCGGTTCGGTGGCCAAGCTGTTCACCGTCTCCGGCACCTGGCACGCGCTCGGCGGCGACCACCGCTTCACGACCCCCGTCCACGCCGTCGGCACCCGCGACGGCGCCGGTCTGCACGGCGACCTCGTCCTGGTGGCGCAGGGCGACCTGGCGCTCGGCGGCCGGGTCACGCCCGAGGGCACCCTGGACTTCACCTCCATCGACCACACGTACGCCAACGACCTGCCCGGCGCGACCCTCACCCCCGAGGACCCGCTCGCGGGGATCGACGACATCGCGCAGCAGATCCGGCAGTCCGGCATCAGCCGGGTGGACGGCGACGTGGTGGTCGACACCCGGCTGTTCGAAACGCCGGACCTCGATCCGACCCCCACCCCGCTGATCATCAACGACAACCTGATCGACCTGCTCACCACGCCGACCGCTCCGGGCCACCCGGCCGAACTCTCCTGGCGTCCCCAGGTCGCGCCCTACGAGGTCGTCTCACAGGTCACCACGGTGGCCGCCGGGGGCACCACGGACATCGAGGTGACGGCGTCCGAGGACGGGACGCGGATCACGCTGTCCGGCACGATCGCCGCCGACGCGGCGCCCGTGCTACGGGTAAGCCCGGTCGTGGACCCGGCCGCCTTCGGACGGACGGCTCTGATCGAGGCGCTCGCCCGGGCCGGCGTGAAGGTGACCGCCGACCCGGTCGGCGCCAACGACGAGGACGGCCTGCCCGCCGCGTACGCGCCCGGCTCCGACGTCGCCTCCTACGTGTCGCCGCCCTTCAGCCAGTACGCCCGACTGGTGCTCAAGGTCAGCCACAACCTCGGCGCCAACCTCGACGTCTGCCTGATGGCGGTGTCCGCGGGCAGCACCGACTGCAATGCCGGGTTCCCGGTGCTCCGGGCGTTCCTGGAGGCGGCGGGGGTCGACCCCGAACAGGTGCAGCTCGCCGACGGCCGGGGCGGCGACCCGGTCGACCGGACCACCCCCGTGGCGGTCAACCAGCTGCTCCGGTACTGGCTGCACACCCCGGACGCCGAGGAGTTCCGCGACACCCTGCCGATCCTCGGCGAGGACGGCACGCTGGACGGCTTCTGCACCGGCTGCGCGGGCGTCGGCAAGGTGTTCGCCAAGACCGGGACGGTCGCCGGCTTCGACGCCCTGAACGAGCGGTTCGCGGTGGGCGCCGAGACCGTCGCGGGCTACCTGGTGACGCCCTCCGGCGAGATCCGGACGTTCTTCGTCGGCGTCAACAACACCGCCGTGGCCGACCTCGACGCCTTCGTCTCCCAGGTCATCGAGGACGTCGCCGAGGCCTCCTCGATCCTCCAGCAGCAGGGCGGCTGATCCCCCGTCGCCCGCCCCCGGCCCCCGGCCCCCGCTCACGCCGCCCCCGGCGTCCGGAGGCCGGGGGCCGGCGTGCGGCCGCTCAGGACGGGTGACGGCCTGTTCCGGAATGCTCGGCCGGCCGCACGTCCTCGGGCCGGTGGGCCGTTCGCCCATCGGTCAGAAGGGGGGTTCGAGATCGCCGCGGCCATCGCTGTGCGGCCCGCAGTCCCAGGGCTCCTCCTGGATGGGTTCGATGTCGGTGACGTCGTGGCCCCATGCTTCGAGGGCCCTCCGGGCAACGCGCCGGTTGGGGTCGTCGCTGCTGGTGTCCAGGATGCGGCGCGCGTGCACGGCGAGGTGGTCGCGGCGCCGGGCAAGCGCGGGGTGTTCGGCGAGGATGAGCGCGGCGAGGCCGGCGGCTTCGCGCACGTCCTCGTGACCGTCCTGCAGGAAGGGCGCGACGGCTCGATAGAGCATCGGGCGCAGGTCCCGGAAGGCCGCCAGCGCGGTGTCGTGGGTGAGGAAGCCGGGGAAGTACTGCTCGATGCGGTCGACGATCTCGTCGGAGGCGTCGTAGGCCGTGGAAACCAACCAGTTCAACAATGTCGCGCGGATGGGGACGTTGCGATACGGCCGGAGGGTCATGGCCGCCGGGTGGGCGAGGATGCCGGCGACGTACACGGCGACGGGGGCGGTGGCTTCGTAGATGCTGTTCTGGTGGCCGACCAGCTCACTCAGTTCCGACAGAGCGGTGACCTGCACCTTGGGATCGGGCTCCAGCAACCGTGCCAGGACTTCGGGAAGGCGCTCACCGTTGCCGAAGGCCGTCTGGAGCGAACCCCAATCGGTCTCCGCCAGGACTACCCGGTAGGGCGGCACGTCAGGCTCGCGGTGCGCCCGGGCCTTGGAGCTGCTGTGGTTCACGGGCCGAACCTAGACCGGACTTCTGACACGATTCCCGTCCGGGCCAGTTGGGAGCCGCTGTCCTTCCGCGGGTGACGGGTGCGTTCGCGCCGGTCAGGCACAGGGCCCATGCTCACCAAGGTCGGTACGACAACGGCTTCTTGCACCAGTACCTGCGCGCCCGACCCGGCACGCCGCGAAGGGATCCGGCGGAGACGACGGTTCGCCTGGTGGCGCGGTGCTCGCCGGGACGCCGAAGCCGGTGGCCGTGGCGTCGCGGTCAGTCGGCCGGACCCGGGCGGAGGTCTCCGAGGAGTTCGGCGCGGTCGGTGATCACGTGGGTGAGGATGGAGCGGGCGACCGCGAGGAGTTCGGCGACCTCGGGGCTGGTGATCCGGTAGATCACGGCGGCGCCGTCGCGGCGGGAGGTGACCACACCCGCGCGACGCAGGACGGCGAGCTGCTGGGAGAGGTTGGAGGCCTCGACGCCGACGTCGGCGAGGAGTTCGGCGACGGCGTGCTCGCGCTGGCTGAGCAGTTCGAGGACCCGGATCCGCACGGGATGGCCGAGGGTTTTGAAGAACTCCGCCTTGACCTGGTAGAGCGGCACCGCGGTGACGGAGGGTTGCCGCGAGGGATCGGCAGGCATGGGGTCACCGTCCGTGTCGGGGTCGGGGCGCTGGTTCGACTGTAGCAATGCCGGTGGATGCGCCGGGCTGCGCGCGCAGGGTCGGCACAGGGCTGCGACCATTGGACTTGCGTAGATTTTCAAATGCTAAACTCGGACTCTCGGCAGCTCCCCGGAGGCGCTGCCGGAGCGGGCCTGCTGCGCCACGGGGGTGCGGCGGGCCCGCATTCTTTCCCGACACAGTGCGACAGATGCGACAGGCGGAGGACCCGGGCCCATGAGCGAGAACCTTCCCCCGTGCCCGAAGTGTTCCGGCGAGTACACCTACGCCATGGACGCGCTGGTGGTGTGCCCCGAGTGCGGACACGAGTGGGCCCCCGGCGACAGCGGCGCGCAGGCCCCCGGCGAGCGGGTGGTGCGGGACGCGGTCGGCAACGAGCTGCACGACGGCGACACGGTGACCGTGGTGAAGGCGCTGAAGGTCAAGGGCAGCCCGTCGGGCATCAAGGCCGGGACCAAGGTGCGCAACATCCGCCTGGTCGACGGCGTGGACGGCCACGACATCGACTGCCGGATCGAGGGTTTCGGCGCCATGCAGCTCAAGTCGAGCGTGGTCAAGAAGGCCTGACCCCGGCCACGGGGCCGGCCGCCCACCTGCGGCCGCACCACGCCACGCCCGCCTCGACGGCAGGGACCGGCGTCGGGGCGGGCCGCGAGTCGTCCGGCCCACCGCCTCCAGCCGCCGCTGCATGCGGAAGGCGAAGGCGGAAGGCAAGCGCACCCCGGAAGCGGAGCGCCGCTCACACGGATGCGACAGGACCGGACACCGACGGCCGGGCCGACCGGCCGGAACGACGGGTGATCGACAGGCGGATCGGCCGGACTCCCGGCCAGGGCTCACACCCGTCGCCATTTGAAGAATTCTTCATGTTCGAAGATGATGTATTCGTGTACCGGCGGGCTCGGCAGGGACGCGGGGCCCGAGGCGGAGGGACAGCGGCGATGAGCGGCGTGTTCGACGCGGAACTGCGCGAGCAGCTGGCCGAGGCCCGCCGACTGCGGGCCCGGGCCCGGGAAGCCGGTGACGAGGAGAAGGCGCAGGCGTACGCGGGGCGGATCACGCAACTGCTGCGGATCGCGGCCCACCACGGCATCGCGCTGGACCGTGCGGCGGACGAGGAGGAGCAGGACTGATGGCGATCCCGCTGTATCAGGCGAAGGCGGAGTTCTTCCGCACGCTCGGCCATCCGGTGCGGATCCGGGTGCTGGAGCTGCTGCAGGACGGCCCGCGGCCGGTGCGCGAGCTGCTGGCGGAGATCGAGATCGAGCCCTCGAACCTGTCCCAGCAGCTGGCGGTGCTGCGCCGCACCCAGCTGGTGTCGGCCACCCGGGACGGCAACACCGTGGTGTACGCGCTGAGCACGCCGGACGTGGCGGAGCTGCTGCAGGCGGCACGGCGGATCCTGTCCACGATGATCACCGTCCAGTCGGACCTGCTGGCCGAGCTCGGCGGGCACGGGGCGCAGGCGGCAGAGGCGGCGGAGGCATGAGCGGCGCGTCCGCTTCGTCCGCGAGCCGTCCGGGCGGCCGGCTGCGGGCGGTGCTTCCCGATCGCACGACGTGGGCGACGATGCGGTGCTCACCGCGCAAGGACCTGCTCGCCGGGGTGACGGTGGCGATCGTCGCGCTGCCGCTCGCGCTGGGCTTCGGTGTGGCGTCGGGCGCGGGCGCGGCTGCGGGTCTGGCGACCGCGGTGGTCGCCGGCGCGCTGGCAGCGTTCTTCGGCGGTTCGAACCTGCAGGTCAGCGGGCCGACCGGGGCGATGACGGTGGTCCTGGTGCCGATCGTCCACCGGTTCGGCACCGATGGTGTGCTGACGGTGGGTCTGCTCGCCGGTGTGCTGCTGGTCGCGACGGCGATCGGCGGTGCCGGGCGCTTCATGGCGTTCGTTCCGGCGCCGGTGGTGGAGGGGTTCACCCTCGGCATCGCCGCCGTCATCGGCCTCCAGCAGGTACCGGCGGCACTCGGCGTGAAGCCTTCGGGTGCCGAGAACGTCGCCGTTACCGCGTGGGACGCCCTGGCCGACTTCGTCGCCGATCCGCAGCTCGCGCCGTTGGCGCTGGCCGGCGGGGTGGCTGCGGTGATGCTGCTCGGTGCCCGGCTGCGGCCGGGTGTCCCGTTCTCGCTGCTCGCCGTGGTCGCCGCGACGCTCCTCGTCTCCGGCGCCGGTCTGGACGTGGCGACGATCGGGCACCTCCCCTCCGGCCTGCCCGCGCCCTCGCTCGGCTTCTTCCACCCCGCGGACGTGCCGAGGCTGGCGACGGCCGCGGTCGCGGTGGCGGCGCTCGCCGCACTGGAGTCGCTGATGTCCGCCACCGCCGCGGACGCGATGAGCGTCTCCCAGCGGCACGACAGCGACCGGGAGCTGTTCGGCCAGGGCCTGGCGAACCTGGCCGCGCCGCTGTTCGGCGGTGTCGCGGCCACCGGCGCCATCGCCCGCACCGCCGTCAACGTCCGCTCCGGGGCCGTCTCCCGGCTTGCCGCACTCGTCCACGCGGCCGTCCTCGCCGCCGTGGTGTTCGCCGCCGCCCCGCTCGTCGAGGGCATCCCGCTCGCGGCGCTGGCCGGCGTACTGATCGCGACCGCGGTACGGATGGTCGAGGTCGCCTCCCTTCGGGCGCTGGCCCGCGCCGGACGCGGCGAGGCCGCGATCCTCGCCCTGACCGCGGCCGCCACCCTCGCCTTCGACCTGGTGACCGCCGTCATCGTCGGGCTGCTCGTGGCCGGTGCCCTCGCGCTGCGCCAGGTCGCCCGCTCCGCCGCCCTCACCCGCGTGCCACTGCACGACGGCCTGCCGCCCGCCGACCACCACGCCGAGGAACAGGCCCTGCTGGCCGAACACATCGTCGCCTACCGCATCGACGGGCCGCTGTTCTTCGCCGCCGCCCACCGCTTCCTCCTCGAACTCGCCGAGACGAGCGACGTGAAGGCCGTCGTGCTGCGCCTGTCGCGGATCACCGCGATCGACGCCACCGGCGCCCTCGTGCTGGGCGACGCCGTCGACAAGCTGGAGCGCCGCGGCATCCTCGTCCTGGTCTCCGGTGTCCGCGAGGACCACCGCAGGACCCTGGACGCCCTCGGCGTCCTCGACCGGCTCCACGCCGAGCACCGCGTCTTCGCCGCCACCCCCGACGCGATCGCGTACGCCCGCACCCACCTGCCCGGGGTCCTGGCCGACACGGCCGGCGGTGGCCACCGATGACCTCCCTGCCGGGCATGGCGGCGGTGAGCCGACACTGAGGCCCGTTCGGGCGCCGACCGCCCCCGGCCGGGAACGCTCTGCCGCATGCAGTGCCGGCCGGGGCACCTGCACCGCGGCCGTCCTCACCCCGACCGAAGCCGGGGTGAGGACGGCGTTCCGGCTCCTGCCCGCCTCCCGCCGGGCCTGGGCTGGTGCGCCACAGGCCCGCCGGAGCTGCGCGATGCGGACATTCTCAGTTGACAATGTCCGCAAGTCACCGACGGACGTCCGCCTGGAAGATCGTCCGCACTCCCCCGGTCCGCTGCGGTCCGGCTTGCCGTTCTTGTCCACTCCGGGCCCTGCGGGCCCGGTGGCGAAGCCGAGGTGAGGAGCCGAAGCGGGCAGTACCTGCCCGACGGGGACCGGATCCCCACCGGCCGGCCGCTCACCACGGCCGGCGCCGCCGAGCAGGCCTGGTGGTCCACGGTCGCGGGCCGGGCGGGAGTCCATCCCACTGCCGCGCCGACGCCGGGCCTCCGTCGAAGCGCTCGGCCGGTTCCCGGGTGCCTCCGGGCCGGGTCGCGCGCCTTCACGGTTCCGGCTCCGGCTCTGGGCCCGGTCCGGGCTCGGGGGGTTCGTCGTCCCGTAGTCGGCGCAGGAATCTGTCCACGTCCAGGTGGCCTTCTTCGGTGCCCGAGGGGACGATCCGTTCGGTGTGGGCGAGGAAGGTCCTGATGTGCGAGGCGTCCACCCGCAGGACGGCCGTGGAGTTCTCCCCGGTCAGGGTGATGAAGACGGTCCGGTCGCCGGCGGCGGGGTGGACGCAGACGTCGCCGGTGCCCGCCCATTCGGTGAGGCCGGTGGCGAGGAGGTCGCGGGCGAACACCCAGGTGATCGGGGCGTCGAGGTCGATGTGGTTGTCGAGGTAGACGGTGTACGGCTCGGCGGGTGGTAGCGCAGGCAGCCGCGCACCGCGACGCTCAGGCCGGGCAGGACGACTGCCAGCAGCTCCAGGTGCATGGCGCAGCCGCCGGTGCCGGTGCGTTGCGGGGGACGCGGGGGGTTTCCTGGCGGGTCATGCGCAGTCCTTGAGGTGCGCGGGGGTGGGGTCGGGTTGTGCGCGGTGGACGTGCGGGCTGTCTGCCGCCCCCGGTCGGGGGCCGGTGACCGGGGACGGCAGGGGCGGTGGGAGGAAGCGGGGCGGTGCGGTCAGGCGGTCCCGGTCGGGGTCGGCGCGGCCGGGCACGGGGAGGCCGGCGGCGGTCCACAGTGCGGCCGGGTGGGCGAAGGTCGGGGTCTCGCGGAGAATCGTTTCGGCGGCTCTGCCGCAGGTCCGGAGGTCGGAGGTCATGCCGGGCACAACAAGTGAATGTGCCGATGGCAACCTCGCCGACGGGTGGGGCGTTCCGGCTCGCAGCTCGTGTTGACGGTGGCGGCCCGGCCGCGGGGGTCCGCGCGTCGGCGTTCGCCTCGGCCACCTGCGCGGTTTCGCCGACGGGCCGGGTGGGCTTGCGGGGCGGGGACCCGATGAATCGCCGGAACGGGTGGTCTTCGGGTGGACCCGGCACTCGCCGGGTCCGCAGCGTGGCACGCGCTCGACCGGGGGTGACCGGGCGACCCGGGTGACCGGCTTCGGAGGCCAGGGGCCGGATGCCCCGCGTCCCTGTGCGGCGGTCGGGGTTCGTTGACGCGCGCGGGAGGGCGGCGGCGGCGCCGCTCGGCCGGGGAGTCACGTCCCCGTCATGCCCTCGGCCCGTGCTGGTGCAGGGTCGGCGTCCGGTGCCGCCGGCCGATCGCCGGGACTCTTCTGGCAGGCCCGGCAGGGGACGTAGGCCCTGCCGTCGGGCGTGGACACGGTTCCCCACCCCTCGCAGATCCGGCACGCCCGCGCGCGTTCGAGGTCGACCACAGGCAGGGGGCCGTCGGCAGTGCTCATGGGCTGGCTTCCTCGTGTGGCCGGACCGGCGCCCGCGCCACCGCGCGCAGCTCGCCGGTGGGTGGCGCCACGAAGTCCAGGATCCATCAACATGAAGAATTCATCAACTCAACATGTCATGGATTGCTGCCGAGGCAGCGCCTCCCCGGCAGGAATCGATCGCTTACGGTCAATTCGGCGAGCGAGGCCGCCCGATTTCCTAGGCTCACCCGACAGAAGCGGACATCAACGCGCCGGGACGCCTCCCTGCGCCCGAACGGTCGGAGGAACACATGGCCGGGATCGAGACCTCGCTCAAGGAAGCGATGACCATCGAGGGCGCCATCGGGGCCGCCCTGGGCGACTACACCAGCGGCATGGCGCTCGGGACGGCCGGCCCGACCGAGACCCTGTCGGTCGCGGCCGCCGCCACGACCGACATCCTGCGCGCCGAACTGCGCGCGCTGGGCCTGGCGGGCCAGCGCGACCAGAAGCCGGAGGACATCCTCATCAGCCTGACCGGCCAGTACCACCTGATCCGGCCGCTCACCCGCCACCCCGGGCTGTTCCTCTACCTGATGCTCGACCGCAGCCGGTCCAACCTGGCCATGGCCCGCCACCAGGCCCGCCGCATCGAGGCCGATCTCGAGCTCTGACGCCCCCTCCACCGGTCCCCCGCACGGGCACGCCGGCGTCCGGGGCCGGGGGCAGCATCTGCGCGGCTACGGGCCGGGGCGGGCCGGGGCGGCGGGTCCGTCCCCCGAGCCGCCGGAGGGCTGCGAGGACGGCCTCGACCGCTCCGGGTGTCCCCGCCGAGGCGGAAAGGGTCACGGACGGCCGGGCAGCCCCTGGCGCGCTGCGTCGCCGGCAGTGCGTCCAGGCCGGGGATCCGGGGCGGCCGCTCGGACCCGACGCCGCCACTCGCAGCACGAGAGCCCGTCCCGAGCCTCCCCGGCTCCCCAGGGCCGCTCGCACCGGAGGTGACGCTCCGGACGAGCAGGTGCACATGACGCGGTGGCTCGCCCGGCACGTCGAGTCCACGCTGAGCGCCGAACGCACCCGGCTCCGCGCCCTGCTGCCCCTGGACCGGACCTGGCCGCGTAGGTGAGTCGCGGGAATCCCCCGTCTAGGCTGGCGTGGTGACTGATGAGCAGGAGCGGGTGCAGCCGTCGGGAGTGTGGGCCACGGCGGTGGGGGTGGCCAGGGTGCGGGCGCTGGAGTCGGAGCGGGAGGACGCGCTGTTCCGCGACCCCCTGGCGAAGGCCTTCGCCGCCGCCGGCGGCCTGTGGCCCGCCTCGCCGCCGCCCGGGGACGAGGCCGCACGACGCCGTCGGCTGGCCGTGGCGTTCTCCGTCGTCATCAGGACGAGGTTCCTCGACGATCTGTTGCTGGAGGCGTCCGCGGCCGGGGTCCGGCAGGTCGTGCTGCTCGGCGCCGGCATGGACAGCCGGGCCTTCCGGACGGACTGGCCCGAGGACACCCGGCTGTTCGAGGTCGACACCGCCGCGCCACTGGACTTCAAGGCATCGGTGCTGCGCCGGGAGCGGGCCGTCGCACGCTGCCGGCGGATCACCGTCGCGGTGGACCTGCGTGAGGACTGGCCGGGCGCGCTGGCCGCCGCGGGGCACGACCCGGCGCTGCCGACCGTGTGGATCGCCGAGGGACTGCTGATCTACCTGCCCGAGGACGCGGTGGAGCTGCTGCTCGCCCGGATCGGCGCGCTGTCGGCGGCAGGCAGCCGGATGGGGCTGACGTTGGGCTCGCGCGGCGTGATCGAGCGCTTCGGCGCGGACGCCGTGCCGGGATCGGCGGCGTCCCTGTGGGTCTCGGAGATGCCCGACGACCCGGTGGGCTGGCTGGCCGGGCACGGCTGGGACGCCGACGGCCACACCCTGCGCGAGCTCGCTGCCGCCTACGGCCGCCCGATCGGCACCCCGCCGCAACGCGAGGAGCGGCCCGGCGGACTGATCGCGGCCGTCCGCCGGTAGACCCGCCTCCCGGCCCCCCGATGATCCCCTGGAACTCCGACGTCGTGGTTGGCGTGGCCGACGAGCATGCGATCACACGACGTGGTCGCGGAAGGGGCCTGTCCGGCGGCGCGCGGCAGTGGCTGTCCGTGGTTTGATCACGAGGCTGCCCGGGCCGACCACCGACGGCCCTGCCCGGCCGGGGGCCGAATTCCGCGGAGGGGGTGTCGTGGGTGGCTGACAGCCGGCTGGTAGCCCGCTATCGCCGTGCCGACATGCACGACCCCGTTCTCGTCTCCACCGAGGAGGACGTCGACGGCCTCATCGACGCCCTCCTGGCAGGGCCGCCATTCCATGACGCCGCGCATCTCGTCTCAAGGGCCCGGCCCATGACCTGGTCCGGATTTCCGGATCATGAACTCCATGTCGGCGTCAACAGGGACGGCCAGGTCGGGGCCCTGATGCTCTCGGCCCCTGAGACCGGCTTGGTTGCCTCCGTAGGGGCTCCGGGCTCACGAGGTGACGTCGTCCACCACTGGACGGAGTTCCCCCTCGACTCGGAGATCCCGTTGAGTCTCGTCCGAAGCGCCGTCAAAGAGTTTCTGCGCACCGGTGGCTGTGTCCCCACGTGTGTCGTCCGGAAGCCGATCGAGGTGGTTGCGGAGGACTCGGACGATGGTCAGGACCCGTGGGGTTCGTCCGGCTGAGCAACACCCGGGCAGGCAATGCCGCGGCGGACCGTCCGCTGCCTGCCCGCGGCCCGGTGGGACTCAAGGACGACGGCCGGGCGTACGGGTGCGCCCACAGGCGGAGGATCGGTTGGTCCTGTCGGTCGACGGCTGGCGGGAAGGGGCGCCGTATCGTCGGAGTCATGAGCCGAGGACTGCATCTGGCCACCTATCTGCTGGCCTTCGACACCCGCGCCCAGAGCTTGCAGGACCGCACGCGCGCCGGGTTCCTGCTGCGCGCCGCCGCCCTGGCCGAACTCGCCCACCGGGGCGCCGCGGCCGAGGACGGGACGGGCCGGGTGCAGGTCGTGGACGCCGGCCCCACCGGGGACCGCGTCCTGGACGCGCTGCTCGCCGAACTGGCCGACCGCCCCCGCACCTGGAAGTCGTGGATCAAGCGCAGCCGCGACGACACCCTCGAGGCCGTCGAGGAGCGCCTCGCGGCGCTCGGCATCATGACGATGGCCGACCGCGACCCGTACGGCCCGGTCGCACCGCACCGCACGGTGACGATGGACGACCCGCGCGAAGCCCTGGACCTCCAGGTCCGGGTGGCCGAGCTCGTCCGCGGCGGCGCCCCGGTCGTCGAAGCGCCTTACGCCGACGCGGTCCTCGCGGCCCTGGCCGCCCACGGACACCTGAAGCTGGTCCTCACCCGCCACGACCGCAAGGCCAACGCCGGGCGGATCACCGCACTCACCGACCGGATCGCCGACCGGACCCCGGGCCTGGCCCGGGCGGTGAGCGGGCTGAACCTGACCATGGTCGCCGCCCAGGGCGGAATGGGCGGCAGCTGAGGGCCGTCGGACCGGCTCCGGCGGGGGCTCAGCGGGCTCCTGAGGGACTGTCCGTGGCACTGCTCCGGGCGACCTACCGGTAGACCGACGGGCGGAGCATGTGCGTCCCGGCGCACGCGCTCGCCCGGGCCCACCGCGCGGCGCCAAGGGGAACGGGGACTCCCGGGAGGAGGCGGCCACCGGTCCACGGTGCTGGCGCGCTGACGCGACGACAACGCGCCCGGGGACGCGGAGGAGGTGATCGCCGAGGCGCTGGTCCGGGTCGGGGCTCCGGCCGAGGAGGCTCCGCGGGTGGCGGCGCTCCTCCTGGACCATCCGCTGTGGGACGCGGCCCGCTGGTCGCCGCCCGGCCGTTCGCCGCTCAGCGGCGGCGGGGCGCCGCCGTGCGACGGCATCCTCCGGTGCGACGGCCCGTACAGCCCGCGCTCGGGCGTGCAGCTGGCCCAGGGCATCACTGCGGAGCAGTCCGAACGGCTCGCCCTCGCGCTCGGCACCCGGCCCGCCTGACGTCCGGAACCGACCCACGGCCGGCGGCAGGCAACCCGGGCACCTCCTGCCCACCCGGACCACCCGGACCACCCGGCCCGCACGGGACGCACGGGACGCACGGGACGGGTCCGGCGCCCGCGGCGGTCGACGTCCTGGAGCGGCGCTCCCGGCCGTACACCGCCCCCGCGGCGGGCCCGCCAACCACCCAATAGTCCGAAATTGCCCAAATGCACCTAATGGATGGGATGCATTTGTGAGATGCGCCGCCTTCGGCGCCATTTGCCGGATAAGCCTGGACTCCGGCGCCGCCGGGAGGATAGAAATCCCCAACCCCAGTCGGTCAGTGCACCGACGAACATCCACAGGGGACCTGCACGGCGCCGGTCCGCGACCGCCGCCAAGGCCGTCCGCCCGGTACGCCCTGCACGCCCACCACCCCGACCCTCCTGCCGAGGTGACACCGTGACAGCGATCAACGACCCTCCGCTCGCCGAACCGTCCCGTACCGCCGGACGGTCCCGGCCTCCGCTGTGCTCGCCGCCGAGGCCCTGCACGGTGGTCGCGACCACCGCCTAGTCGCGGGCCCGGCCCACGCGCCGAGCCTTTCCGACCCGAGCTCTCCCGATCGTCACCGCCACGACGCCGGGCCCACGGCCGTCCGCCCCTCCCAGCGGACCCGGCTCCCCGCCCGTGCGTCCCCCCGCCGGCCCGTCCGTCGTGCCGGCTGCCACATCGAGGCCGTCTGCCGTCCTCCCACGGCCACCGGCACCACGCGGCCACCCCCTCTCCCCGGCGCCCACCACTCTCCCGGCGTCCCTCGATCGCCCCGGTGCGCACCTTCCGTGTCCACCGGGTAGCCCGTGCTGCCCGTCCAGGTCTCCCCCGGCCTTCCGTGCAGCCCCCCGGCGTGCCCTGCCCCCGCTCGCGCGCGCCGTGACCGTCCCCCGCCCCCCGTCCGTGCGACCTGTCGCCGCCTGTGTACCGGAGTCCCCATGCCGAAGCACGCCCGCCCCCGCCGCGTACCCGCCGTCCTGCTCTCCGGCCGGTGGATCACCACCGCAGCCCTGGCCACCGCGGCCGTCGCGGTCACCACCGCCAACGCCGCCCCCAGCCACTCCAGCGGCGCCGGCACGGCCGCCACGGCCCGAAGCCGGACTCCTCAGCTCGAACCGACGGCCTGGAGCACACATACGTCGGCGCAGACCACCGCGGCGGCCCACCGCACCAACGGCGCCGTCCCCGCGCAGCGCACCGGCTCCCACGCCAAGCACTCGGCACTGCCAACCCAGCGCAGCACCGGCCACACGCACACCGCGGCCCACTCTTCGCACACCGCCCCCGCGACCACCGCCCCCGCGACCACCGCACCGGCGACCAGCACACCGGCCCGCACGGTCCAGGCCCGGACGACGGCCTACCCGACCGCCCCCGCGCCCACCACCACCACCGCCACCGCCACCGCCACCGCCACCCACAGCACGACGACGCCGACCGCCTCCGCCACCCCGGCCGCCACCACCTCCACCGCCACCGCCGACCACACGTCCACCCGCTCCTGGAGCGGGAACTCCCCCACCGCCCGCACCTGGACGGGGTCCTCCGGGAGCAGCACCTGGCAGGCCCACAGCACGTACGGAAGCGGGACCGGCGCCACCCAGGGGACGTCGCCCTCCGGCACCGCGTCCCCGTCCACCGCGGCGACCGCCCCGGCGACCGCCGCCACCGCGGCCCCGACCACCAAGGCCACCGGCGACCTGGACAGCTGGATCAACCAGGCACTGGCCGTCATGGCCGAGAACCACATCCCGGGCACCTACGACGGCATCTACCGCAACATCATGCGCGAGTCGTCGGGCAACCCGCAGGCCATCAACCTCACCGACTCCAACGCCGCCGCCGGACACCCCTCGAAGGGCCTCCTCCAGGTCATCGACCCCACCTTCCAGGCCTACCACGTCCCCGGGACGTCCACGGACATCTACGACCCGGTCGCCAACATCACCGCGGCCTGCAACTACGCCGCACACTTCTACGGCTCCATCGACAACGTCAACGGCCCCTACTGACGGGCCCAGCACGACGCAGCACGGTGTCACGGCCGTCGCGGCGCCGCCGCGCCCGTCCCCGCGCCCGGCGAGGACCTCACCCGGTCCGTCGGTGCGGCACGCGGTCGGCCGGACGGCGGTAGCCGTCGCCGTGGTTGGGGGTGGCCGTCGACGGACCACACGGCCGGTGCTCGGCAATCGGCCACGCGCACGTTCCCTTCGCTCTACGCTGGGCGCCTTGCCGGCATGTGGGGAGGGGCTGACGGTGCTTCAGCGTGTGGTGAGGGCGCTCGTGTGCGCGGGCGGCTTCCTGGTGGTGGCGGGCGTGGTGTACGGCGCGGTGAGGGTGGGGGACGGCTGCGGGTCCGGCTTCACTCCCAACTCCGGGCCGATCGTCACGTCGAGCGCGGTGGAATGCGCCGAGCTGGTGGCCGGCCGCGGGAACCAGGCGTGGATGTTCGTCGTGCTGGGCCTGGCCCTGCTGGCCGGCGCCTTCGGGCTCAGCCTCGAATCGACCACCACCGGGCCTGCCACGGCGGCACCTCCGCCCCACCCGACCGTCCCGGCCGTCCCGGCCGTCCCGCCGGCGCCCCCGGCACCGTCGTCCGCGCCGACCGTCCGGAACGAGGAGCCGAACGACCGGAAGTGACCGCCGGCCATGATGGGCGGCGGCACGTCTCAGGTGTCTTCAGAGGAGCGACCATGGCGTTCAGGAGCGATGTCGCCGAACGGGACGAGTGGTCCTACGCGCCGGCTGTCGGTGTCGGACCGCTCCGGTTCGGCATGACCGTCGACGACGTGGTCGAGGCGGCTGCGGCATTCGGCCGGACGGAGGTCGGCGAGTGTGCACGGGACCACGCGCTCTTCTCGCCGACGTGGAAGGTCGACGTCCACCGTCGCGGGGTCGCTCCTTCACCGCCTGCCGTCACGGCCTATGTGAGCCGAGCCGTGGGCCTGTTCTGCGTCGCCGCCGATGCCGTGAACGGTCCCCAGGTCGCTCACAACGGAATCCCACTGGTCGGGAGGGACTTCACGGAGTTGGAGCGCGACACCATCGCGTATGCCGAGGCCGTGGACGTGTACGTTCGCTACACGCCCGAGGGCTACGCGGGGCCCGATGATCCCGGGGTCCTCCTGCGCGGGCAACTGGTCGGGCAGGTACTCCGATCGCGTCCGCTGTTCTTGGTGACGCGCGACGGCGCGAACACCGAATGGGACTCGATGCCCTCCGAGGAGTACCGCTTCAACGGCCGGCCCACTGCCTGACGTGGTGCGCCTCATGGCACCCGGCGCTCCGTGAGGACCGCGCACACGGGCGGAACCGGAGCAGTGCCCACATCCCCGAAGGCCGTGAAAGGCTTCTCCGGCGGCGGTCGTGTGCATCGCCCCGTCGGGACGGACGACTACGAGGTGCGCAAGGTGGCTCAGTACGCGGACGGCCGACTCGTCCACGTCGATCGGGACCACCCGCTGCCGGGCCCGGTCGAGCTCGGGTCGGAGCCCGTTCCGTCATGGACGGAGCTCGAGGACGCCGAGGACGTGCACGTCGAGGAGACGTCCGCGGAGTTCTTCGAACGACGCTGGCAGGAGGCGCTCACGGGCTTCATCGGACAGTGCCGACCATCAGAGACTTGATGTGATGTCACGGTCCGACCGGTGGGCCCGCACGGTGTGGTGTCGCGTTGACCAGGCGGGTGGCGGTCTTGTCGTGGTGGCCGGAGGCCTGGGCGCCGACCAGTGCGGGGGCCCGGGTGCAGGACAGCCGCGGCACGGCACGCGGGCCGGTGTTCAGCCGACCCGGCCGGCGCGGCCGTGGCGGGCGTAGCGGCCCGGAGGGATGCCGAGGACGCGCTTGAAGTGACGGGTGAGGTGGGACTGGTCGTAGAAGCCCGCGGCGGTGGCGACCTCGCCGGGTGGGCGGCCGGAGAGCAGCAGTCGGCGGGCGAGGTCGACGCGGCGGGACATCACGTACTGGTGGGGTGCGATGGCGAACGCGGCGCTGAACGCCCGCACCAGGTGGGCGGGGTGTGCGTGGAGCAGGGTGGCGGCGCGGTCCAGGGTGAGGTGGTCGAGCAGGTGCGCGTCGAGGAGGTCGCGCAGGTCATGGGCGACGCCGTGGGCCGGCCGGCCGGCGGTGACGGCCGAACCGGGGCGCAGGTGCTGGCGCAGGCGTTCGCCGATCAGGGCGAGCCGGCTCTCGGCCTCGAGTTCGTCGCCGGCGTCGGCGAGGGCGGTGTGCAGTTGGCCGACGCGTCTGCGCAGCACGGGGTCGGTGAGGTCGGGGCCGTCGACGGCGGGGCCGATGAACCGTGCGTCGAGCTGCGTCGTGTCGAGGTAGAGCACCCGCTTGCGGAAGCCGTGGGCGGTGGCCGGTGAGCCGTTGTGCGGGACCTGCGGCGGGAGCAGGCTGACGGTGTCGTCCGGGGTGCCGCGTTCGTGGCGGTCGAGGTCGTAGCGGACGGCGCCGTCGTCGACGATCAGCACCGTCCAGGCGTCGTGGACGTGCATGGGGTACGCGTGGTCGGTGAAGTGGGCGTGGAGGACCTCGACGACGCCCGGGACGGCCGGGCGCCAGGCAGCGACCTCCTGTTTCGGCGGCATGCAAAGAACGTACAAGACGGAGCGGCCGGGCGGCCGGCAGTCTCGTGGCATGAGAACCGACCAGACCGTCGCCCCGGCCGCGACCGCAACGGCGGCGCCGGCCGCCGGGGGCGCACCCGTCCGCTTCGACACGAAGATCGCCGTCCTGCTGCGCGAGGACCTCGAACCGTGGCAGCGGTTGAACGTGACCGCCTTCCTGGTGAGCGGGCTCGGCACGGTCTCGCCCGAGGTGGTGGGCGAGCCCTACGCGGATGCCGACGGCGTCGCCTACCTGCCGATGTTCCGCCAGCCGGTGCTGGTCTTCGAGGGGACGAAGGAGCTGATGGCCGCCGCGCACGGGCGTGCGCTGTCGCGTGCGCTGCCCAGTGCGGTGTTCACCTCCGACCTGTTCGCCACCGGGAACGACCGGGACAACCGGGCCGCGGTGCGGGCCGTGGCCACCGACCGGCTCGACCTGGTCGGACTGGCCGTCCACGGGCCGCGGAACGCCGTGGACAAGGTCCTCAAGGGCGCCCGCATGCACCCCTGACGGGCGGGCCGGGCGCGGCGGCGGCGGTCCCGGCCGGCCGCATGGCCTCCCCGGTCTCCCCCGGCCGCCGGTGGCGGCCGGTGCGGCGTCGCTCGTCGCCGGCCGCCGCTTGATCCGTGACCGGGCGTCAGCGAGGATGCGGAGTCGGTCGATCGCGGGGGAGGCATCGTGGGAGGAGGCATCGTGGGTCTGGGAACGGTGGCGGTGACGGGTGCCGCGGGGACCATCGGGTCCGTCGTGCGCGAGGTGCTTCGGCGCGAGGCGGGGCGGGTGGTCCTGGTCGACCGGGTGCCGCTGCGGCCCGAGGCCGACAACGAGGAGGCGCACTGCGTCGACCTGCGGGACGCGGCGGCCGTGGAGTCCGCGCTCGCGGGCGCCGACCGGGTGCTGCACCTGGCCGGGATCCCGGACGAGGCGCCGCTCGCGGAGCTCCTCGACGTCAACGTGCTCGGCACCCACAACGTTCTGGAGGCGGCGCGGCGCCTGGGCATCGAGAGGGTGGTGCTGGCGGGCAGCAACCGGGTGACCGGTTTCCATCCCGTCGGCCGTCGGACGGGGCCGGACGAGCCCGTCCGCCCGGACGGTCTGTACGGGGTGAGCAAGGCGGCGGTCGAGGCGCTCGGTCGGCTGTACGCCGACAAGTTCGGTCTGTCCGTGATCTGTCTGCGCATCGGCAGTTTCGAGCCCGCGCCCACGGAGGCCCGTCACCTGGCGACCTGGCTGAGCCCGCGCGACGCCGTCGGCTACGTACGGGCCGCGCTGACCGCACCGGCCGCCACCCGCTTCGCCACCGTGTACGCGGTCTCCGCCAACGCCCGCCGTTTCTGGGAGCTCCCCGACCCGGCGGTCCTGGACTACACGCCCGTCGACGACGCCGAAGCGTACGCCGCCGGCATTCCGGGGGCGGACCTTCCGGTGGACCCTGCGGCGCCCCAGGGCGGCGTCTACGCCTCGCCCGGGTTCACGCTCCCCCACCTGGGGCGCTGACCGCGCCGCCGCAAGCCGACCACCGCGGGCGGCTCACCGGGCGCCGAGGCGGCGGCCGAGCTCCTGGAGGTAGTCGTCGCCGTAGGCGTCCGCGACGTCGGCCAGGTCGATCATCGGCGGGAGGTCGGCCGTGGGCTGTCGTTCGGCGAGGAACACGGCGGTCTCCGCCACGATGCGCTCCTCGTCGGTGGGGGCCAGGTGCAACCGGTCCACGGTCGACTCGCTGGCCCGGATGCGGGAGAGGACCGCGTCGTCCGCGGTGGGGAAGCGCACGAGGTACTCGTGATCGCCGAGTGGTTCGATCCCGATGTCCGCGGTCATGGTTCTGTCCCTCTCCTTCTCCGAACCGGTCCGTCGTCGCAGCACGGCACCCGCCCCCGCACGGCGCCTGCCCCGGGCCTGCGAGCCCGCGGACACCGTAGTCCCGGCACCGGCACTCCGCCCGCCGAACCACCCGGGCGTGGCGCCGATCGGCCGTCCCGTCCCCCGAACGGCCCCTCCCGGGCCACCGGCCGACGCGAGCGGATCGGTCCGGCTGGCCGATCCGGGCCATCGCCTCCGGCGGCCGTTCGTCGGACGAGCTGTTGGCGGAGCCAGGAGGAAACGGGCACGGCCCTCATCGGCGACCACGGGCCGTTGACAGCGGACCGGGGCCGGCCGATGGTCGGGCCATGACGATCCGGGGTGGCGACCAGGGTGTACTCGTCTCCGTCATCCAGGAACTGCAGGAAGGTCTGACAGGGCTGCCCGCTGTCGAGCAGACCGTCGAGGACCACGTACACGCCGTCGCCGGCGTCGTCGAGGTGACCGGCCTTCCAGGTGCCGCGGTAGTCCGAGACCGGCCTGCCGTCGGCGCGCCGACCCGTGCAGATCGACGGGCTCACCGCGACCTCGCCGAGCCGGCCGTCGGCGCGGGACTCGATCCGTTCGGTTCCGGAGGCCCACCGCCCCTGCGGGTTCGGCGGTGCCGCGCGGCTCGGGGAGTTCCGGGCGAGGAGTCCTCCGGGTGTCGCGACACCGGCCAGGACGATCAGGACGCTGTGCCGCAGTAGTGGTGTTCCGGCCCGGTCGTCGTGTGGCGGGTCAGCAGCCGGTAATTCCCGTCCTCGTGCACGGCGGGCATTCTGCCGGGTCCGGCCGCCCGTGGCGACGGCGTTTCCCCGGCCCGCCCGGGTGCGGGCCGGCCGGGGATCGGGGGCTCAGGCGGTGGGCAGTCCGGCGTAGGCGCGCAGCTCCGTCCGGTCGGCGGGGATGTCCCAGCCGCGGAGGATCTGCAGGAAGTTGCCCCAGCACCAGGTGTCGTCGCCGAGCGAGGCCAGGGTGGTCACCAGGCGCTGCTGACCGTGGTCCAGCTCGGCGAAGGGCGGCAGGCCGGCGTGCGAGGAGCCGCCGAAGGCCAGGCGGAGGGCGGCGGCGGTGACGGGGAAGGCGGCCGGCCCGGACGCCCGGGCGAGCCCGGTGGTCACGGCGTCGAGGGCTTCGGCCGGGTAGCGGTCGGCGACCTGGGTGAGGGCGAGGGCGGCGTACCCGTTCAGGTCACCGTCCTGGAACGGGACCGCGGGCTCCTCGCCGTCCGGTTCCTCGGCCTCGACGGCGGCGAGTTCGGCGAGCACCTCCGCGTCGACGGCGGCCTCGGCACCGGTGCTGCCGAGCCGGGCCAGGCCGATCGCGGCACCCCAGCGCACCACCGGCTCGTCGGCGGCGAGGAACGGCCGCAGCCGTTCCACGGTGGCCGCGTCGCCGAGCAGTCCGGCCGCGATCAGCGCGGTGGCGGCGACCGCGGGGACCTGCTCGCGGTCGGCGAGGTCCAGCAGCTGCGGCAGGACGGCCGCGGCCTGCTCGGGGAACCAGGCCAGCACGTGGCAGGTCGAGGCCCGGACGGCGGGTTCGTCGTCGGACAGCAGCGCGGCCAGCGCGGGCACCTCCCGCGCGACGGCGTCGTAGGCCGCCAGTTCGGCCTCGTACGCGCCGAGGTGGCGGTCGTAGTCGAAGGTCCTGCGCTGGAACTCGCGGACCCGGCGCTCGCCGTCGTCGGCGGCCCGCGCGACCCGGTCGTCGTACTCGGCCGTCATCGCGGCCGCGCCCTTGGCCCGCAGGTCCTCGACCCCGCGCCGCCACGCCGCGATTGCCACCCCGTCGGGGAGGTGCGCCTCGTCGTAGCCGATCGCCAGGCCCGACATCAGTTCCAGGGCCTGGGCCCGGCCGCGCCGGGAACGGTCCGCGGCCATGCGGGCCAGGAAGGGCACCGCGAAGGCCGAGGCCTGGTAGCGGCTGCCCTGGTGGAAGATGTTGCCGTACAGGGCGTGCAGGGCGCGGCCTCGATCGTCCCGGCCCTCGCCGCACAGGGCGCGGAGCTGGTCGGGGACGTCGCCCGCCGGCCCGTAGGCGTGTTCCAGGGACGCCCAGTCGATGTCGTCCAGTCCTGCGAACACGCTGTCGTTGTTCTCGCTCGTCACGGGTGAGAACCTCTCACACCGCACTGACACGCCGTTCCGCCCGCGGGTCTCCCCCGCGGGCGGTGCGACCGCCGCCGTCAGGGGGTGGCGTACCGGGTCACCTCGATCAGCCGGCACGAGGTCTTGCCGGCGGCCGTGGAGGTGCCCTGCGCCTTCTGGACGCTCTTCTGGTTGGGGGCGAGGCCGTTGGTCGCGGCCATGCCCTCCCCGATGCGGGTGCCGGCGCCGTCGAGGAACTCGACCTGCACCATGTAGTTCGACGCCTTCGAGCTGTGGTTGGTGATGGTGAGCTCGGCGGACGGCCAGTGCAGGGTCGGGTCCACCGAGCACTTGGTGATCTCGACGTCCTTCGCCTTGTCGCCGTCACCGGCCGGGGCGGGCGCAGCGGCGTCGCCGGCTGCGGGCGGTGCGGCCGCGGACGGCGCGCCGGCGGCGGGCTGGGCGGGGACGGCCGCGGCGGTGGACTTCTGGGTGCTGCTGTCGGCCGGGGGCTCGCAGGCGACGGCGCCGGCGAGCAGGCAGGCGGTGGCCAGGGCGAGGGTGATGGGGCGCATGGGGTCCTCTGTGGAATGAGCGGTGAGGGCCAGAACGTATCGATGTACCGGTCGGTAGAACGACGGGTTCCTGTTCCGTGATGTCCGCGATACCGGTTGGTGACGGATCGTCAGATCCGGTCATTTTCGGTCACTGGTTGACAGGTCAATCGGATGGCCCGAGCGGGGTCGCGGAAACGGCAGGGGCGAGCACGGCGGACAGTCACGAAATGGGCGTTCTGCTACTCGTCGTAGCCGGTCCCGGGCTGAGTGGCGTCGCCCTCCGGGCTGCGGGACCATGGCAGTTGGGGGTGTCGGAGCAGCATGGAGGAACCGATGGAGCTCCGGAACGATTTCACGGACGATCAGAACAAGGTGATCGACGAGGTCACCGCGGAGCTGGAGGAACTGATTCTCGATCAGGTCCGGGCGGCCCATGCGGCGGCGCGCGAGAAACTGGCGGCCGCCGGGGTCCATGTCGATCCTGAAGGCCGTTACTGTCACAATTGCCTGAATTCAGGGCACCCTTGCGACAGCTACGTCCCGGGCTTCATGGGGCAGTGCAAGAGGTACAGCTGCCATCACAGCGAGGCCGTCCACAATCATCCGTACTAGGAGCCCGAAAACCGGCACGGACCGCCTCGGCGGCCCTGCGGTGCGATCCTCCGCCGCAGGGCCGCCGCCCGGTCAGCGCTTGGCGATGGTGATGTGACGGATGTTCACCGGAAGGTTCGGGAAGCCGTCGCCGGGGTTGTTCTGGTCGTCCTCGCCGCCCGCGGCGATCTTCTGCAGGACGTCGAGGCCGGCGGTGACCTGGCCGAACGGCGTGTAGTTGGGTGAGAGCTTGGTGTCCTTCCAGACGAAGAAGAACTGGCTGCCGTTGGTGTTCGGGCCGGCGTTGGCCATGGCGACGGTACCGGCCGGGTAGGTGGCGCCCTCCAGGTTCTCGTCCGGGAACGAGTAGCCGGGGCCGCCGCTGCCGGTGCCGGTCGGGTCGCCGCACTGCAGGACGAAGATGCGCTGCGTGGTGAGCCGGTGGCAGTGGCTGCGGTCGAAGTAGTCGTGCTCGGCCAGGAAGCGGAACGAGAAGGTGGTGCACGGGGCCTTGTCGGTCAGCGCCTTGAAGGTGATGGCGCCCTGGCTGGTCCGCAGCGTCGCGCTGTAGGGCTTGGCGGCCTTCTTGGCGTCGAAGACGGGGATGCCCTTGAAGTTGTCGGCCGGGACCGCCGGCGTGTAGCTGCAGGCGGTGGCCGCCGTCGGGGTCGCGGCGGCAGGCAGGGCGACCGCCGCGGTGCTGGACAGGGCCATCGGCAGGGTGATCAGGGCGGCGAACAGGGCCCAGGTCTTGCGCTTCACGTGGCAGCCTTCCGGGTGGATTTGGCGCGGACCCGTCATTCATGCCCGCCCGGACGGCACCCATGCACCGCCCCGGTGTCCACCCACGACCTCGAGGACGCGCCGTGGTCGTCAGGAGGCCGGCGGAGTCCGGTCGGCGGGCAGGCCGGACCGGGTGAGGACGGTGGCGAGGCTGTAGTGGTCCTCGTCGGCGACGATCCGGCCGTGGGTGTCGAGATCGAGGTGGGTGGTCATCGGCACGGCGAAGGCCTTGGGCGCGGCCTTGAGGTGGCCGGCGTAGACCGCCTCGGCGGTGATGCGGCTGCCGTGGCGGCGGGTGGTGCGGACGGTGGCGTGCACGTCGGCGATCAGGCCGTCCGCGCGGGCCTTCCAGCCGGAGATCTCCTGGCGGCCGCGGAAGGTGATGCCCACGGCGAGGTCGGTGCAGGTGCCGTCGACGGTGAACAGGGCGCCGAGTGCCCGCGGGTCGGTGCCGTTCCAGGCGCAGGCCCAGCCGGTGACGATCCTCGGCAGGTGCCCTTCGGTGCCCTGCGCGGCAGCGGTGTCCAGGGCGAGGGCGAGTGCGGCGGGGGCGATGGCGGCGGCGCCGATGCCCTGGAGGGCGCGGGCCGCGATCAGGACCGCCGGCGAGCCGGCCAGTCCCGCGGCCGGCGAGGCGACGGCGAAGAGGGCGAGGCCGGTGATCAGCACCCGGCGGTGGCCGAGGAGGTCGCCGGCCCGGCCGCCGGCCAGCAGCAGCGCGGCGAACGCCAGGCCGTAGACGTTGACCACCCAGGTGGTGCCGCCCTCCGACAGGCCGACGCCGGTGCGGATCTGCGGCAGGGCGACGTTCACGATCGAGGTGGCGAGTATGACGGTGAACTGCGCCGCGGCGAGCACCGCGAGGGCGGCCGCGGGCCTGCGGGTGGGCGGCATCCGCCCCTGGGGTGTTCCGTCCGGCTGTGTGCGGGGGAGGTTCATGCCGCACAGCGTGCTGCCGGGCGTTGTCCACTCTCCAGGTCCGGCAGGAGCGGGGACTGTCCACTCCTGTCCGGACCTGTCCACCCGCCGGACGCCCGCCGGACGCCCGTGGTGCCGGCGGGTGCCGTGCGGGGGTCAGCCGGTCAGGCTGCCGACCACCTTGGTCGGGCTGATGCGCAGGACGACCCGCAGGACCTCGGCGGGCAGGTCGAGGTACTCCTGGCCGGCGCCGGGGCCTTCGTACTGTTCGGCGAGGGCGGCCGCGAGGGCGCGGCCGGTGTCCTCGGTGACGGTGGTGAGCCCGCGGATCTCGGCGTACCGGTCCGGATCGGCGGGGTCGTACACGGTGAGGCTGGCGCGGGGGTCGCGGCGCAGGTTGCGTTCCTTGCGGCGGCCGGCCGCGGTGGAGACGAGCAGGTCGTCGCCGTCGCGGCCGACCCAGACCACGGAGGTCTGCGGGGCCCCGTCGGGGTTGAGGGTGGCGAGGACGGCGGGGATCGGCGCGTCGATCAGCGCCCGGACGGATTCGTTCAGCTGGGTCGTCATTCGGGCGAGGCTACCTGGCGCCCGGTCAGGTCCCCGCAGGGGTGGGGTCATCCGCGGGTGAAGGTCCCGAGGCCGTCGTGGTTGAACTGCTCGACCACCACCGAGGTCGCCCGCCCGTCGGGGCCGACGGTGAAGGTGACCCCGGAGAGGCCGACGGCGTTCTCCCCGCGCGTCCGGAAGCTGAACACGTCGCCGTCGTAGTGCTGGAGCGGGAACTGCAGGTTGTCCGGTCCGAGGCTCATGACCGGCTTGCCGTCCCGCGAGGTGACGGTCATCGGCCCGAAGTACCCGTTGGTGTAGGTCCCGAGGTAGGCGGAGTCCGGCTTGGCCGGGGCGGCGCCGGCCGGGGGCTTGGTGTAGTCGGTCGGCGAGACCTGGCCCCCGGCGGCGGCGGGCACGACCCTGCCCATGAAGCCCAGCCAGTCGACCGTCTCGTGGCCCTCCTGGGCGACGTCGAAGAACTCCTCGGCCACCGCCTCCGGGACGCCGATCGGCTGGCCGTTGGTCAGCACGACGATCCCGAGCTGCTCGGAGGGCAGCAGGGTCACCACCGTCGCCGCGCCCAGGTCGAAGGCGCCGGAGTGGTTCAGCCGCAGTCGGCCGCGGGAGTCGTAGTTGACGTTCCAGCCGAGGCCGTAGAAGCTGGCGTTGCCCGCGGGGGCGTGCGGCGGGTTGGAGACGACGTGCGGCAGCCGGGTCTCGTTCAGCGCCGTGGCGTCGACGACCTGCCGGCCCTCGAACGATCCGTCGGCGAGTTGCAGCCGCATCCACCGGGTGAGGTCCTGCGCGGTGGAGCTGACCCCGCCGGCGGGGGCCTGCGGGTCCGGGTTCTGGGTGGTGCTGACCTGCCAGCCGGAGTCCGTCCGCACGTGCGGTGTCGCCTTGTTCGCGGCGCTGTCGTAGGCGGAGCGCAGCGAGCTGGTGGAGTTCATCCCGAGCGGCTCGTAGACGACGTCCGCCGCGAGGTCCTCCCAGGCGACCCCCTTGGCCTTGGCGACGGCGACGGCCGCCTCGGTCAGGCCGTAGTTGGTGTAGGCGTAGCTGGCCCGGAACGGTGCGAGCCGGTGGTCGCGCAGGTGCTGCAGGATGTAGTCGCGCTGGTAGCCGAGGTCCTCCAGCAGGTCGCCGGCGTGGTCGGGCAGTCCGCTGCGGTGGGAGAAGAGGTCGGCGATCGTCACGTGGCTGCTCACCCACGGGTCGGCCAGCGCGAAGCCGGGGTCGTGGGCGGCGATCGGGTCGTCCCACTTCACGGTCTTCTGGCCGACCACTCCGGAGACCACGGTCGAGCCGATCGGCTTGGAGAGCGAGGCGAGCTGGAAGACGGTGTCCGGGTCGACCGTCTCGGGCGAGCCGAGGCGGCGGACTCCGTAGCCCTTCAGGTGGACGACCTTGTCCTTGTGCACGATGGCGACGGCCGCGCCCGGCACGCCCGTCCTCGCCATCGCGTTCTGCACGTAGCCGTCGATCTGCGCCACCGCGGCGGAGACCTGCCGGTCCGTCAGCTGCGGCGGCGGCTGCGGCGGGGGTGCGGTCGCCGGGGCGGACGAGGGGCTCGGTGCGGGTGCGACCACCGGGCCGTTCGCCGGCCCGGCGGTGCAGCCTGCGAGGAGCACTCCGGCCAGCAGCGGCACGGCCGCGCGCGACCCGGGCCCGGTGCCCGTCCGGCCACCGTGACGAACCATCGACCACTCCCCTCGTCCGGGCGGCGCGGCCCCGGTGCGGCGGCGCCACCACGCGAGTATTGGTCGGCGCGGGGCCGCCCCGGGTGCCGCCGCGCGCCGGGGCGCGCGCAATCCACCCGTCCAGCGGCGGGGGGCGGCGGGCGGCGGGCGGCGGCTCAGTAGTGCGGGTTGGACAGGTGGACGCCGAGGCTCTCCAGGCCGGACAGGAAGACCTCCACGCCGACCGCCGCCAGCAGCAGGCCGAGCAGCCGGGACAGCACTTCCAGCACGGTTCCGTGGGTGCGTTGCAGCAGCGGCGCGAGCAGCAGGACGCACACGCAGTCGATGGCGATCACCAGGACGTACATGCCGGCGACGGTCGTCCGCCAGCCCCAGGTGTTCTCGTCGAGCGAACCGAGCAGCTCCGCCGTCACGGCGAGCGGGCTGACGATGTACGGGAGCAGCAGCTCCCGGACCCCTTCGAACATCGGGTGGAGCGAGTCCTCGTCCTCCTCCTCGCCCTCTCCGAGGTGGATGCCCATGACGAGGGCGACGGCGTAGATGAAGAAGATCACCCCGCCGGCGAGTTGCAGGGACTGGTCCGAGACGTGGAAGAACGAGGTCAGGACCTCGGCCGTGTAGGCCATCAGGATGCCGACCGCCGCCGCCAGCACCGAGCTGACCATCGTCAGTCGGCGCATCTGCCCGATCGTGCGGGTGCGGCTCAGCCGGGCGAACGCGATCAGCACCTTCTGCGGGCCGATGACCGCGAAGAAGGTCACGAAGGCGGTGACGGTGGTCAGGTCGCGCATCCCCTCATCATCGGGGGCGCCTGCCCGCCGCCCGGCACGACGCGCCTGGCACGTCGGCCGGGCGGCGCACCGGCCGGCGGGGGGTCAGGCCGGGTCCGCCACCGGGGCCGCGGGTTCGGTCCGGGTCTGCGGCCCGGTTGCGGACGGCACGGTTGCGGGCGGGACGGTGCGGGGGCGGCCCAGGTGGTTGAAGAGCAGGTTGAGGGTGACCGCCAGCAGGCAGCCCGCGGAGATGCCGGAGTGCAGCACGGTGCCGATCTGCTCCGGGAAGGCGTGGTAGAAGCCGGGGTAGGCGATCGGGAAGATGCCGAAGGCGAGGCTGACCGCGACGATGATCGCGTTGGAGCCGACGTTCAGGTCCGCCGCGCCGAGGGTGCGCAGGCCCGCCACCGCGACCGACCCGAACAGCACCACGCCCGCTCCGCCGAGCACCGGCTGCGGCACCAGCGAGACCAGCCCGCCGACGACCGGCAGCAGGCCCATCACCACGAGGAGGATCCCGGCCAGGGCGACCACGAAGCGGCTGCGGATCCTGGTGAGCGCGACCAGCCCGATGTTCTGGGCGAAGGCCGAACAGATGAAGCCGTTGAACACGCCGCCGAGGGCCGTCGCGATGCCGTCCGCCCGCAGGCCGCCGGAGATCGTGCGGTCGTCGGCGGGCTTCTCCACGATCTCTCCCAGCGCGATCATGTCGGCGGTGGACTCGGTCATCGAGACCACCATCACGACCAGCATCGAGACGATCGCCGCGGCCTCGAACCGGGGCGCGCCGAAGGCGAACGGATGCGGCAGCTCGACGAGCGGCAGGCCGGCGAGCGCATGGGCGTCCACCTTGCCGAACGGGATCGCCACCAGGGTTCCGACGAGCAGGCCGAGGAGGATCGCGATCCGCTGGAAGAAGCCGCGCAGGAAGCGGTGGAACAGCAGCACGGACACCAGGGTGACGGCGGCGAGGCCCAGGTTGCCGAGCGAGCCGTAGTCCCGCGCCGCGGAGTTGCCGCCCTGGGCCCAGTTCCCGGCCACCGGGAGCAGCGAGACGCCGATCAGGGTGATCACCGTGCCGCTGACCACCGGGGGGAAGAACCTGACCAGCCGGCAGAAGACGGGGGCCAGCAGGAAGCAGAAGAGTCCGGCGACCAGTGTGGAGCCGAAGATCAGCGGCAGCGCCGCGTCCTTCTTCGCCTCGATGACGGCGAGGATCGGCGAGACGGTGGCGAAGGAGACGCCGTTCACGAAGGGGAGCCGTGAGCCGATCCGCCAGAAGCCCAGGGTCTGCAGCAGGGTGGCGATGCCGGCGATGAACAGGCTGGCGGCGAGCAGGGTCGTCAGCTGGGCCGGGGTCAGGCCGGCCGCCGCGCCGATGATCAGCGGCGGTGCGGCGACCCCGGCGTACATGCTGGCGACGTGCTGGAGGGCGACCGTCGCCATCCGTCCGGGCGGCAGCAGTTCGTCGACGGGGTGCGGCGGGGTTGCGGGCTTCACGGGCGCTTCGCGACGTCCCATGTACGGTCCTCCACATCCGAGGTGGCTTCGGGCCCGGGGACGGCGGCCGGAACGGGACACGGCGACGTCGGGACGACCCTGGCGGACGGCGGTGCCGTCGCCCACCTGCCGGTGCCCGCGGCGAACAGGCCCGACCCATGAACAGATCCGCGATGCGGAACACGGGTTCCGCCATTCGGTTCCACAGAATGTAGAAAGCTCGCCCCCGTTGGTCAATGGCTCCGACCCGATTGCTCCGCCCCGGAGCGGCGCCTGTCGCTTCCTCCAGGCCTCCCCTCCCCCACGGCCGCCTCGACGCCGACCGGGCGCACCGGCCGAAATGACCCGCCGGGTGCGGCGCGCGTCGACGGTCCGTACGGGCGGGGCGGGCGGTCAGCCCGACCGGGCGGCCCGGAGCGAGTCGAGCATGACGGCCTCGGTGCTGCGGAGGTACTCCTCGGCCGCCCGTTCGGCGCGGCCCTCCTCGCCGTCGGCGACCGCGCGGACGACCGGGGCAAGCCGGTCGGCGGCTTCGGCCGGGTCCTCGAACGGCGCGCGCAGGGCGCCGCGGACGGGGAGGTAGGCGTTGAACAGCGTGTTGGTGAGCAGCAGGTAGACCCGGTTGCCGGTGGCGCGCGCCAGCTCGCGGTGCACCTCGACGTCGGCGAGCTGGGCGGCGTCGCCGTCCGGCGCGTCCCGGACGGCCTGCAGGAGTTCGCCGAGCCGCAGGGCGTGCCGGGCGGTGCGGCGGGCGGCCGCACGGCGGGCGACGACGGCGCCGATGTGGCGGCGGACCTCGAACACCTCGGTGAGCCAGCCGGGGTCGTGCGCGGCGAGCATCGGCAGGAGGTCGGCGCCGCCCTCGTGGAGGAAGTCGCGGATCCGGGTGCCGATGCCGTGCCGGGTGCTGATCAGTCCGGCCTGTTCGAGGCGGGACAGGGCGTGCTTGAGGGTGGTGCGGGTGACGCCGTAGCCGGCGGCGAGGTCCCGCTCGGGCGGCAGCAGGGCGCCGGGCAGGTGGATACCGTTCAGGATGTCCTGGCGCAGTCGGTGGGCCAGCAGGTCGACCACGGACCGGCGTTGGATGGTCTCGGGCGGCACCGGCATCGGTCTCCTCGCTCCTGGGCTGCCGTGGCCGGGTGGCCCGGCCTCCGGTCGGGAGTCAATCCGGTGGCGGACGGACCGTCAAGGCCTCCACGGCCGGGCCGTCGGCCGCACCTCACCGGCCGCCCACCTCGGCGTGCGCGGTTCCGGCCAGGGTCCAGGACGTCTGCGGGCGCCAACGGCCCCACCAGCGTTCGAGCACGATCTCGGCGTCGGCGGCCTCGCTGTTGCGGCACACCGCGCGACTGCCGTCCGGGTCGGTGTACTCCAGGGCCAGGGTGCGTTCTTCCGGCTGGGTGACCGTGACGCGGACCCGGTGCAGCAGGGTCCGGCCGGTGACCGTCCAGGTCGGCAGACCGAGGCGCGCCCTGAACCGGCTCGCGCCGGCCCAGCCGACGGCCGGGCGCAGAGCCGTCCGCGGCCAGGTGCGGCCGCGGTGGCGGAGCCTGAGGAAGACCAGGGGCGGCAGCCGGTCGAGCACGGGCTTCCGGGACACGGCGGCGACGATCTCGAGGACGTCGCCGTGGCCGAGGTCGGCGTGCAGCCAGGCCCAGCGTTCGGCGTTGCCGTGGCCGTGGATCCGGGCGGTGGCCCCGGGGGCGCCGTCCAGGTGGAGCACGCCGTCGGGGTGGTCGATCGTGCCGGTGTAGCGGGAGGCGGCGGCCGGCAGCATCTGGGCGGCGGGGAGCCCGCCGTGGTGCCAGGCCCAGCGGGGGAAGGTGTAGAGGGGTTCGCCCGCCGGGTGCTCGGTCAGGTCCCAGGTGTACGGGCCTGCGGTGCCGCGCAGGTGACGCGCGCCCGTGTCGGCCACCGCTGCGGAAGCGGAGGCGGAGGAGGCCTCGGCGCCGGACGCGGCCTCGGACGCGGTGGAGAACGGTCGGCGGGGCGGCCAGGGTTCGGGGCCGAACCTGGCGTGTTCCACCGGTCCTTCGGGCGGGAAGAGGGCGATCCATCCGTGCACCCGGGCGGGCGAGCCGTCGGTGGGGGCGACCAGTTCGTGGTGCAGCCAGACGCCCGTCCGGGTGGTCGGGTCGGTGAGCGTGGTGTACCAGACCTCGGTGCGGCCCGGCCTGCCGTCCCAGCGCGGTGCCCACGGCCGGTCCGCTTCGCGGGATCCCATGCCCGTCCCCCTTGCCGTCGCACGTCCGCCGTCAGTGGCTCAGCCACCGAACCACTCGGCTGACCGCCCGTCAACAGTGCGGGGCAACGACGGCGCGAGTGGCACTCTGGAGGCCGCGGGGTGCAGTTGATGAGTCACCGTCACACCTCTTGTACTCGCCGGTAGTCGTGCCGCATCCTCGTCCGTGCCGGCCCCGAGGCGCCCCTTGGCCCGACCGTCCGGGCGCCCTCCGACGACGGCTCCTCGCGCGACACCCCCGTCCTGCTCCGGTTCCAGGAGGTCCTGTGTCCCGTCCACGTCTGCGTACCGCGCTGCTCGCCGCCGCCCTCGCGTTGGGGGCGGCCACCACCACCGTCCCGGCGGCCGCCGCCGCACCTCTTTCCCCTCCGGGTCCGTTCACCGAGCCCGGCTTCGCCGCGGGCTGTCCGTGGCACCGCTACGGCGAGGGCGAGCAGCCGCCGTGGTGGCTGGCGTTCACGGATCCGCTGTGCGTGGAGTACAGCAAGCGCGACATCACCGTGGACGACGGCGGCGCGCTGCGCTTCCTGCTCGCCGAGCCCGCGCGGGTCGCGGCCTCGCTGCTGACCTGCCACTACTACCAACGGGACCACTGGAGCGTGCAGTCCACCACCGGCGCGGTGCCGTGGGTGGCCTGGGACGGCCAGTACTGGTGGGACAGGACCGGTCGCCGCGCCGGCGTCCGGCTGGCGGACTTCCGGATCGACGGCGTCCGGGTCGGCGTCGGCGACGCGGTCGCGGCCCTGCGGCCCCGGTTCCCGGACCTGGCGGACGCGCTCGCGGCCTACGGCACCGCATCCGGGGAGAGCGGTCTGACCACCGAGCTGCCGTTCGACCTGCGCTGCGCGCTGGGCGGGTGAACCGGTGCCGCTCCTGGACCGCCGCGGCCTGCTCAAGGCCCTCGCCGCCACCACCGCCGTCCTCGCCGCCGGCCCGCCGTCCCCGGCGTCGGCCGGGGCCGCCGCCCCGGGGACCTGGACCGTGCAGAGCCTGGAGGCGTTCGCCGACACCCTCGTCCCCGGGCAGTGCCGCTACCCGGGGGACCTGCCGATCGCGGGCGCGGTGACCGGACCGGGCGCGGTCCAGGCCGGGGCCGTCCAGGTCCTCGTCTCGCCCGACCTGCCGCTCGGCCCGTGGCTGCCGGAGATCGCCGCCCTGCTGGACGCCCGCGCGCTGGCGCGGGCCGCCGCCCACCTGCTGTGGCTGCCGCCCGGGTGGCCACCCTTCGTCGGCCTGCCGTTCGACCACCGGACGGCCCTGGTCACCGGCCTGTTCGAGCCGGGCGAGGTGGACCGGCCGGTCTGGCAGGTCCTCGCCCTGCTGGTCGGCCTCGCCTTCGACACCGCCGCCCACCAGCACACCACCACCGCGATCGCCACCGGTCATCCGGGGCTCGCCTGGATCGGCTTCCCGCCACCGGACGCGGACGGCCTGTGGCGCTTCCCCGCGCACTCCTACGACCGGCCGCTGGCCGACCTCCATCCGCGCACCACGGCCTCGGGGAGCCCGGCATGAGCGCACAGACCACCGACGTGCTGGTGATCGGATCGGGCTTCGGCGGCGCGATACCCGCCTACCACCTCGCGGCCGGCGGCGCCCGCGTCACCGTCCTGGAGCGCGGACCCCGCCTGGCCGCCGGGGACTTCACCCACGACCTGCGGCTCGGCAGCTACACCAGGATCGTGGACGTCATCAAGGGCGACGGAATCTCGGTGGTGGCCGGCAACTGCGTCGGCGGCGGCAGCGTGGTGTACTTCGCCGCCTCCCTGCGCGCCCCGTCCTTCGTCTTCGAACGCCGGGGCGGTCTGCGGCGGCGCATCTGGCCGGCCGCGCTGACCCGCGCCGCACTCGACCCCTGGTACGACCGGGTCGAGCGGTCCCTGCCGGTCACCCGCCTGGACTGGGACTCCATCTCGTACGCAGGCGGCGTCCTCGCCGCGGCCTGCCACCGGGCCGGGCGCACCTGCAACCCGGTGCCGGTCGCCGTCGACACCGCACGCTGCACGGACTGCAACTGGATGCTCTCGGGCTGCCGCTTCGACGCCAAACGCTCCATGCTGCTGAACTACCTGCCCGCGGCCGAGGCCCACGGCGCCGAGGTGCGACCGCTGCACGAGGTGCAGGCCGTCGTCCCGTCCTGGATCGACGGCCACCGGTACGCCGTGACGTACACGGTGCTGGACCCCTCCGACTACGGCTGCACCGCCGAGATCGGCACCGTCCACGCCAAGGTGGTGGTCCTCGCGGCCGGCGCGGTCGGCACCCCGGTCGTCCTGCAGCGCTCCGCCCCCGCCCTCGGCGGCATCCCCCCGGCCGTCGGCCGGTACTTCTCCGGCAACGGCGACCGGGTCTCCGTCGCCGAGATGGACGAGACCAAGGTCCGCGACCTGCTGGGCCTCGCCCGTCCGGACGGCTCCGCGTACGCCGCGCTGCCGATCGGCAAGCCCATCACCACCGCGAGCTTCGACCACCTCGACGGCTCCGCCCCCGAGTTCAGCCGGTTCACGCTCCAGCAGATCTACTTCCCGCCGATCACCAACTCGCTCGCCCGGGCCGCCCTCGGCCCGGGGTGGTTCGGCACCGGGAAGCGGGAGTCGCGCCGCTCGTGGCGGTCCTGGCTGACGGTGCTCGCCATGACCGAGGACGACAACGAGGGGACCTTCGGCCCGCCGCCGCCCACCGGCGGCTTCGTCCGCCTCGCCCCCGGCCTCGGACTCGGCACGATGGCCTTCTCGCCCACCGCCGGCACCGGAGCCGGCTGGAGCGCCGCCGACGCCGAGCTGCGCGCCGTCCTGGAACGGGACGGGCTGGCGACCGTCCGCCCCTGGACCGAGCAGGTCGGGGGCTCGGTCACCGCCCATCCGCTGGGATCGTGCCGGATCGGCGACGACCCCGCCACCTCCGCCCTCACCGACCAGCACGAACTGCGCGGCCATCCGGGGCTGTTCGTCACCGACGGCGCAGCCGTCCCCACCTCACTGACCGTCAACCCGTCCCTGACCATCGCCGCGCTCGCCGAACGCGCCGTCCCCGCCGTCGTCTCCCGCGCCCGCCAGGCCGGGGTTCCCGTCACCTACGGCGCACCGCCGCCCTGATCCCCGGCGCGGCCCCGCCCCGGTCAGGGGGCGGGGCTGGCCGTGGCGGCCGGGGTGTCACACGTACCGGGCGCGGCATCGTGGTGCCCCGCCAGCCAGAAGCCGACGAGGAGGCCCGCGACGGCCAGGACGCGGTGCCGGTTCTGCTTCCACCAGGACGGCGATCCGGCGGCCATGAAGCGCAACTGGGTGTACTCCGGATGCACCTGGGGCGGTGCGTCCCTGAAGAGTCCCATCAGGTCAACTCCTCTCCCTTGAGGGGGATTCACGACCATACGCCTCATCCGTCCTCGATTGCCGGGATTTTTCTGACCTGTGCCGGGCCGTCAGCCGTTGTTGCCCACCCGCAGGATCCGGGCGGCCGTCCGGCCCGCGGCCTCGGCTCCGTGGCCCGCGCCCTCGACCTCGACCGCCACGGCGAGGTCGCCGCGGTAGGCGATGAACCAGCTGTTGGGGTTCTTGCCGTCGACCTCGGCGGTACCGGTCTTGGCGCCGACCTGCCCGCCGATGCCGGCCATCGGGGTACGGGCCGTTCCCTCCCGGACGGTCTTGGCCATCATCGCCCGCAGGTCTCGGGCCACGTCCGCGGGCAGCCGGCCGGGCGCACCGGCCCGGTCGGCGACGCCGTCGACCACGACCGGCTGGCGGAAGGTGCCGCTCTGCACGGTCGCCGCCACGGAGGCCATCAGCAGGGTGTTCATCCGGACACCGCCCTGGCCGATGTACTCGGCGGCCTGCTCGTCCCGGTTGCCCGGGGCGGGGATCCTGGCGTCGAAGCTGAGCAGGCCGGTGTGCCACTCCAGACCGAGGCCGAACTGCTCGGACGCGACCTTGGCCAGTGTGCCGGGCTGGAGCTTGGCCAGGCCCTGCTCGATGAAGGCGGTGTTGCACGAGTGCGCGAAGTCGTCGGCCAGGGTGTAGCCGAGGTGGTCGCCGCGCTCGTCGTTGTGCCACACCCTCGGGGAGGTGGCGGTGTCCCGGCACGGCGCGGGGCTGTCCGGGCGGAGGCCCGCCTCCAGCAGCGCGGCGCCGGTCACCACCTTCATCGTGGAGCCGGGCGCGGTCCCGCCCCCGAGGGCGCGGTTGAAGGCGCCCGCCGGGGCGCTGGCCATGGCCAGGACGTGGCCGGTGCTCGGTTCGACGGCCACCACCGACCCGGCCCCGCCACCGCCGGTCTGCTCCTTCAGCGCCTCGTCCGCCACCCGCTGGAGCTCCGCGTCGAGGGTCACCTTGAACTCGGCGGCACCGGGGTCGGTGAGGGCGAACAACTGCTCCGCGGGCTGCGCGGAACCGCGGACGAGCACCACCGCCCGGCCCGGCGTGCCGGTGCCGGCCCCACCGGTCTTCACACCCGCCAGCATCGCCTTGACCGGTGAGGACTCGTCGAAGGGCTTGCCGTTCCGGTCGACCAGCCGCCCGGGCAGGGCGTCCACCGCCCGGACGTCGATCGATCCGCCGGCCGCCAGGCTCGGGTGGATCACGCCCGGCTCCCAGTGCACCGCGGTCCGTCCTTCGTCGGTACGCACCACGCCCAGGCTGCCGTCGTACTCCCAGGCACGGTCGACCCCGTCGAACCGCAGCCGGGCGTGGAAGCCGACGGCCGTCCGGCCCGGTTGCCCCGCCGAGGCGGCGGCGCCGGTCGGGGTGAGGGTGAACTCCTTGGGGTTCAGGGTCCGCTGGAACCCGGCCAGGGCTCCGGTGGCGAGATCCTGGCGGTCGGTCAGCGCGGCGGCAGCCGCGAAGTCCTGCTTGGCCCAGGCGTCGAGGAAGCCCTTGGCGGCGGTCTCGGCCTCCTGGGCGGTCGGCGCCCGGGTGGCCGTCGCCGCCACCGGCTGCACGGGCTTCGCCCCACCCCCGCCGGAGCCGCCCCGGATGGCGTTCGCGACGTTGTACGCACCCACCCCGCCGACCGCCAGCATGCCCCCGCAGACGACCGCGACGCCGATCCGGACCGCCCGGCGCCGCCCGGTCGCCGCCTCCGCCGGTGCCTCCTCCGCCCCGTACCCGTCGTCCGCGAACCCGGCTTCCTCGTACCGGTCGTCGTCGAACTCGATCATCCCCGCCCCCTCGTGAACATCATGGCGCTGGAGATCATCCGCCCTCGAACGGCCGTGGCGCAATGAGTATCCGTACTCAGACGGGCGGGGCTGGGCGACCGGGGACGTACCCGGCCTGCTGGTGCCGCGTCAGGCAGCCTTCGCCCCGTCGCGACGCCCGGCACGCACTCTCGCCGCACCGGACGGAAGCCCGAGTACGTCCAGTACGAGGACTTCCGGCCGGCACGCCGACAGCACGCACCGGACGCCGCTCCTTGACGGGCAAAGGTTGCCCGACGCGGCACTAGCCGGCGGCCACGACCTGACCCGCCGTCACCAGCGGCGGGTTCGGAAGGAGCGAGGCGAGGTTGTCGCGGACGAAGTCCGCCGCCCGGGCGACCGACTCCTCGGCGCCGGCCCGGTCCTCGAAGACGCTGGTGGAGACCATCACTCCGTCCCCGCCGTCGACCCAGTAGTAGGCCACGAAGCCCGGCACCTGGCGGAGCAGGGGCACGAAGCCCTCGGCGACCAGCCGGCCCGCCTCGGCGGGATCGGTCACGCCCTCGTACCGCCGTACTGCTGCGTACACGTTGCTCTCCTTCGTCCGTCCCTCGGTGCTCCGGTCCGGAACGGCATACCCCCACCGGACCTCCCGCGCTCGCGAGAGGTCCGGAAGGCACTCGGACAGCCCCGTCCTCCGTGTCGTCCGCCGGGGCGGACCGCGCCCGGGGTCAGGCGCGGCAGCGCAGCATCTCGAGCGGCGGGTGGGCGAGCAGGTCGGCCCAGAAGTCCTCGCCGTACGCGCGGATGCCGGCCTCGGAGATCCGCAGCGGTACCCACTCCACCGCGCCGAACCCGGCCGCCCGCAGGCACTCCTCGTAGACCTCGCGACGCGGGGCCGTGGTCACGATGCTGATCGGCTGCGGTTCGAGGAGGGCGGTGACCCGCACCTGCGGGCCGGTTCCGGTCTCCTCGCCGGTCGGCTCGCAGCGGAAGCCGTAGGTCTCCAGGCTGCCGCAGTCGAACCCGTAGTCGGGCTTCTGCGCGAGGACGAAGAACTCCCCGCCCGGCACCAGGCTCCGGTGGATGTTGCGGCACATCCGCTCCATCGTCTCGACGGACCCGGCGTAGTTCAGGCACTGCACTCCCAGCGCGAGGTCGAACCGCCGCTCGAAGGACCGCAGCTCGGCCACGTCGCCGACCTCGTACCGCACGTCCAGCGGCTCGCGCCTCTCGATGTCCCGCGCGGCGGCGACCATCTCGACGGAGATGTCGACCCCGACCACCTCCGCGGCGCCGCGCCGCTTGAACTCCCGGCTGTAGAAGCCGGTGCCGCAGGCCAGGTCGAGCACGGACCTGCCCTTCACCTCCCCCACCATGCCGAGGAAGCTCGGCACCTCCCCGTAGCGCATCAGCGGCAGGGACTTGAACCCCTCGAACGCCTCGCCGATCCCGTCGTACTGCTGCACCGTCATGTGCGGCCCCCTCCTGTGCGTCGTCCTGCGCCATGCCCCGCCGGCCTTCCGAGACCGGGAGCCTGCGGGGCTGCGGCCGTGGCAGAGAGTCTCCTCCGCACCCGTCCGACCGCCGTACTGGCAGATGGCACGAAGAAGTCGGCGTGGCGATCGGGGTGTCTACGAGGCCGGTCCAGTGGCGGCGCCGTCGACGAGGGCGTCCTCCAGCGCCTGGATGTCGATCTTCTGCATCTGCAGCATCGCGCGCATCGCCCGCTGGGACCTGTCCGGATCGGGGTCGGCGAGCAGTTCCATCAGCCGGCGGGGGGTGATCTGCCAGGAGAGGCCGTAGCGGTCCTTCAACCAGCCGCAGTCGCTCTCCTGTCCGCCGCCCGCGGTGAGGGCGTCCCACAGCCGGTCGACCTCCGCCTGGTCGTCGCAGTTCACCTGGAGCGAGATCGCCTCGGTGAACGGGAAGATCGGGCCGCCGTTGAGGGCGAGGTAGCGCTGCCCGGCGAGTTCGAAGGACACGGTCATCACCGAGCCCGCCGCGCCCGGTCCCGCCTCGCCGTAGCGCTGCACGTCGACGATCCGGGAGTCCGGGAACAGCGAGGTGTAGAACTGCGCCGCCTCCTCGGCCTGGTGGTCGAACCACAGGAACGTCGTGATCTTCTGCTCCGGCACTGCGTCCTCCCGTTGTTCCGGTCCCGCACGACGGTAGGCCGCGGGGCCCGCCCGCGCACCGGGGCACGCCGCGCCGCGCACGGATCACCCGTCGGCGCGGAGACCTCGCGGCTGCCGGGGCCGTCCGGGCGGAACGGGGCGGGGCCCGGCCCGCCACGTGCGTGGCGGGCCGGGCCCGGTGGTGGTGTCCGTTCGTGGTCAGACGTTGCGGCGGTACTGGCCGCCGACCTCGAAGAAGGCCTCGGTGACCTGCTGCAGGGAGCAGACCCGGGCGGCGTCCATGAGGACCTCGAAGACGTTCTCGCCGCTGATGGCGGCCGTCTTCAGCCGGGCGATCGCCTCGGCGGCCTCCGCGCCGTGCCCGCGCTGGAAGCCGCGGACGCGCTCCAGCTGGGACTCCTTCTCGGCGGTGGTGGCACGGGCGAGCTCCAGCTGCTGGGGCTCGCCGTCGCCGCCCGGGCGGCGGAAGGTGTTGACGCCGATGATGGGCAGGCTGCCGTCGTGCTTGCGCTGCTCGTACAGCATCGACTCGTCCTGGATGCGGCCGCGCTGGTAGCCGGTCTCCATGGCGCCGAGCACGCCGCCGCGCTCGTTGATGCGGTCGAACTCGGCGAGCACGGCCTGCTCGACCAGGTCGGTGAGCTGGTCGATGACGAACGAGCCCTGCAGCGGGTTCTCGTTCATGGCGAGGCCCCACTCGCGGTTGATGATGAGCTGGATGGCCAGTGCCCGGCGCACCGACTCCTCGGAGGGGGTGGTGACGGCCTCGTCGTAGGCGTTGGTGTGCAGGGAGTTGGCGTTGTCGTAGATGGCGATCAGCGCCTGCAGGGTGGTGCGGATGTCGTTGAAGTCCATCTCCTGGGCGTGCAGCGAGCGGCCCGAGGTCTGCACGTGGTACTTCAGCTTCTGGGAGCGCTCGTTGCCGCCGTACTTGTGCTTCATCGCCACGGCCCAGATCCGCCGGGCGACCCGGCCGAGGACGGAGTACTCCGGGTCCATGCCGTTGGAGAAGAAGAACGACAGGTTGGGCGCGAAGTCGTCGATGTGCATGCCGCGCGCGAGGTACGCCTCGACGTAGGTGAACCCGTTGGCGAGGGTGAAGGCCAGCTGGCTGATCGGGTTCGCGCCGGCTTCGGCGATGTGGTAGCCGGAGATGGAGACGGAGTAGAAGTTGCGGACCTTGTTGGCGATGAACCACTCCTGGATGTCGGCCATCATCCGCAGCGAGAACTCGGTGGAGAACAGGCAGGTGTTCTGGCCCTGGTCCTCCTTGAGGATGTCCGCCTGCACGGTGCCGCGGACGTTCGCCAGCGCGTGCGCCCGCAGGCCGGCCGCCTCCTCGGGCGACGGGTCGCGGCCCTCGGCGGCGCGGAAGGCCTCGGTCTGCTGGTCGATCACGGTGTTGAGGAAGAACGCCAGGACGGTGGGCGCCGGGCCGTTGATGGTCATCGACACCGAGGTGGTGGGCGCGGCGAGGTCGAAGCCGTCGTAGAGCGCCTTCATGTCCTCCAGGGTGGCGACGGAGACGCCGGAGGTGCCGACCTTGCCGTAGATGTCGGGGCGCTCGTCGGGGTCCCGGCCGTAGAGGGTGACCGAGTCGAAGGCGGTGGACAGCCGGGTGGCGGGCTGGCCCTCGGAGAGCAGCTTGAACCGGCGGTTGGTGCGGAACGGGTCGCCCTCGCCGGCGAACATGCGGGCCGGGTCCTCGCCGTCCCGCTTGAACGGGAAGACGCCGGCGGTGAACGGGAAGAGCCCGGGCAGGTTCTCGCGGCGCCAGAAGCCGACCAGTTCGCCGTGGTCGGTGAAGCCGGGCAGGGCGACGCGCGGGATCCGGTTGCCGGAGAGGGACTCGCGGGTCAGCTTGGTGCGGATCTCCTTGTCCCGGACGACGATGACCTGCTCGTCGCCGGAGTAGGAGGCGACCACGGCGGGCCAGTTGTCGATCTGCTCGCTGACCTCGTGCGGGAGCTGCTTGCGGGCGGTCGAGAGCAGTGCCTCGACGTTCGCGGCGTCGTGGCCGGCGTCGGCGAGCTGGCCGCGGACGGCGTCCAGGCGCTGCACCGACCGGGCGGCCTCGATGATCCGCTCGGTCTCGGCGTGGTAGCCGCGGACGGTCTCGGTGATCTCGGCGAGGTAGCGCACCCGCTCGGCGGGGACGACCTGGCGGATGCCGGAGGAGTGGCGGACGGAGACCTCGGGCAGGGCGCCGTCGGTGACCGGCAGGCCGTGCTCGGCGAGGGCGGTCCGCAGGCTCTGGTAGAGCGCGGTGACCCCGTCGTCGTTGAAGGTGGCCGCGGAGGTGCCGAAGACCGGCATGTCCTCGGGCTTGGTGCCGAACGCCTCGCGGTTGCGGACGAGCTGGCGGCCGACGTCGCGCAGGGCGTCCTTGGCGCCGCGGCGCTCGAACTTGTTGATGGCGACGACGTCGGCGAAGTCGAGCATGTCGATCTTCTCGAGCTGGGAGGCGGCGCCGAACTCGGGCGTCATCACGTACAGCGAGGTGTCGACGAAGGGCACGATGGCCGCGTCGCCCTGGCCGATGCCGGGCGTCTCGACGATCACCAGGTCGAAGCCGGCGGCCTTGACGACGGCGAGCACGTCGGAGAGGTGCTCGGGCAGCTCGTGGCTGCCGCGGGTGGCGAGGCTGCGGAAGAAGACCCGGTTCCCGTCGAGGGAGTTCATCCGGATCCGGTCGCCGAGCAGCGCGCCGCCGCCGCGGCGGCGGGTCGGGTCGACCGCGATGACGGCGATCCGCAGCTTGTCCTGCTGGTCGACGCGGAACCGGCGGACCAGCTCGTCGGTGAGCGAGGACTTGCCGGAGCCGCCGGTGCCGGTGATGCCGAGGACCGGGGTCACCCTGGTCGCCGCGGCGGCACGCACCCGCTCCGTGAAGTCGGCGGGCAGCTTGCCCAGCTCCGCGCCGGTGATGCTGCGGGCGATCGCGAACCGGTCGCCGGCGAGCAGGGCGTCCAGGTCGGC
This sequence comes from Kitasatospora sp. NPDC093679, assembly GCF_040683455.1. Lineage (NCBI taxonomy): Bacteria > Bacillati > Actinomycetota > Actinomycetes > Kitasatosporales > Streptomycetaceae > Kitasatospora > Kitasatospora sp. NPDC093679. Next base: position 3,990 of record NZ_JBFBDW010000064.1, on the reverse strand, counting down.
TGCCCGGCCGTCCCACAGGTCGAAGTCGCAGTCCTTGACGACCGAGTTGACCATGCCGGCCAGGCCCATCCGCTGGCCGTCCTCGGGCGAGAAGATGGTGACGCCGCTGCTGCGCAGCCGGTCGATCTCCTCGGGCACGATCACGCCGCCGCCGCCGCCGACCACGCGGATGTGCTCGGCGCCGGCCTCGCGCAGCCGCTCGACGAGGTACTCGAAGTACTCCACGTGTCCGCCCTGGTAGGACGAGACGGCCACGCCGTGGGCGTCCTCCTCGAGGGCCGCGTCGACGACCTCCTGGACGGACCGGTTGTGTCCGAGGTGGATGACCTCGGCGCCCTGGGACTGGAAGATCCGCCGCATGATGTTGATCGACGCGTCGTGCCCGTCGAACAGTGCCGACGCGGTGACCAGTCGGACGGGGTGCACGGGACGGTGCAGATCGCTCATGGAGGACCCTCATGTCGGTTCGGCGGAGACTACTCACCAAATATAGTAGGACGTCCTAGCATTTTTGTGAGGAGCGATGTGACCAGACGCACATGTCGCCCGGACGGCGGACGGCGGACGGCGGAAGGACGGTGTACGAGGCCGTTTTCGACCGCCGGCGACCGGCGTCCGACCCCCTCAGGACGCCGGGACCCCGGCCGGGGGGACGGGCGCGCCCTCGGCCCCGCCGGGCGGCGGCGCCACCGGCGACACCTGCGCGGCGCCCGGCACCCGGGCGGCCCGCGGGGCCAGCCGGCGCAGGCCCGCGCGGCGCTGGACCGCGCCGAGGCCGGTCGCCGCCGCGCCGAGGGCGATCCAGCCGAGCGGGCCGCCGGCCGTCACCACGCCGGTGAGCAGCAGCGGCCCCACCGACTTCTGCACCGACTGGGCCATCCCGGCGACCCCCAGGTAGGAGGCCCGGGCCCGCGGCGGCGCCAGGCTCACCGCCAGTTCCCAGGAGCTCACCGAGCGCAGCAGCTCCGCCAGGGTGACCAGGCCGGCGGCCGCCAGCAGCGCCGCCGAGGCCCACCACGGGCCGCCGCCGGTCGACGCCGCCAGCAGCAGACAGCAGGCGAGCAGCGCCGCCCCGTACCAGCGCAGCGCCTTGAGCGCCCCGTGCGGCCCCTCGGCCCAGGCGGAGACCCGCAGCTGGAGCAGCACCACGAGGACGGTGTTGACCACCAGGAAGGCGGGGACGAGGGCGTGCGGCGCCTCGGTGCGGTGCACCAGCCAGAGCGGCAGGCCCACGTTGAGCACCGAGTCGTCGAGGTTCAGCGGGATGTCGAGCAGGACGAACAGCAGGTAGCCGCGGTCCCGCCAGGGGCCGGGTGCGGCGGGCCCGTCCGCGGGCCCCGCTCCCCCGCCGTCCGCGTGCCGGGCCACGACCGACCCGTGGCCGGCCGGCTCCCGGGTGCGCAGGACGAGGGTGGCGGCCAGGACGAAGGAGAGGGCGTTGGCGAGGATCAGCGCCCGGTACGCGGCGGGCGTGCCCACGGCCAGCCCGAGGGCCGCGATGCCCGCGCCGAGCGCGTAGCCGGCGTTGGCGGTGCTGCGGAAGAGCGCCTGGTAGACGCCTCGGCGCTCGCCCGCGACCCGGGTGGCGAAGAGCATCTCCAGCGTCTTGGCGGCCCGCTCGCCGAGGCAGGTGAGGGCCACCACGGCCAGCAGCGCGGCGTAGTCGTGCACGACCAGCAGCAGGCCCGTGGTGCCGAGCCGCAGCAGGTGGCAGGCGGTCAGCAGGCCCCGGACGGTGAACCGTTCGGCCGCCCGGCCGGCGAGCGGCGATCCGGCGATCCCGGCGACCGCTCCGACGCCGAGGAGGAGGCCGAGCTGCCCGGCGTCGAGGCCGCGGACGAAGGTGAAGAAGAGCACGGCCGCGGCCGACCACACGCCGGTGCCGGTCCGGTCGACGAACTGGGCGAGCAGCATCGTCCGGCCGTCCCGGCCGCCCGGTGGTTGCCGCAGCTGTGCGACCAGTCCGCCGGTGTTCCGCTTCCGCCGCATGGGCGACCCCCGCTCGTCTCCTCCGATGTAAATCTCGACATCAAGATACTTCATGTCGAGATTTCTCGGAAGATCGGGGACGCCACCGTCTCCGGGTCGGCCGCGCAGGCACCGCGGGCGGCCGGCGGCGGTCCGGACGGCGCGTCAAGTCCCGTCGGCGGCGCGAGGGGAAGGCCCGCCCGCCCGGTCCACCGGCCGCCGTGCGAGGATCACGGGAGAGGAACGGCCCGGGTGAGGGGATGCGCCGTGTGCACCGTGTTCGTCAGTTTCGATCCCGGCTCGCCGGTGCCGGTCGTCGTCCTGGCCGCACGGGACGAGTACGCCGACCGCGCCTGGCTGCCGCCCGCCCGGCACTGGCCGGACCGGCCCCGGCTGCTCGGCGGCCTGGACCTGCTGGCCGGCGGCACCTGGCTGGCGGTCGACCCGGGCGGTGACGGCCGCACCCCGCGGCTCGCCTGCATCCTGAACGGCTTCGGTCTCCCGGCCGACCCGGCGAACCGGCTCTCGCGCGGCGAACTGCCGCTGCTCGCCGCGGACGGCGCCGACCTCGCCGACCGCGACTGGGCGCGCTACGACCCGTTCCACCTGATCACCGCCGGGCCGGACGCGGTCTCCATGCTGGGGTGGAGCGGCGCCGGGCTCACCCGCACCTCGCTGGAGCCGGGCCTGCACGCCGTCATCAACGACGGCATGGAGGGGCTCGCCTCGCACCGGACCTCCTCGCAGAGCGTCTCCCGGATGATGGCCGCCCGGCTGGCGCACTTCCGGCCCCGGCTCGCCGCCGTCCACCGACCCGAACCGCCCACCGGGCCCGCCGGCGGTGCCGACGCCCCGACCGCCGCGGTGTGGGGCGACTGGCCCGCCATCGCCGACGGCGACGGGCTGGACCGCACCGACCCGGCCGCCCTCGTCCAGCACCGCGACTTCGGCGCCGGACGGGTCTGGGCCACCACCTCGCTCGCCCTGGTCGGCCTCGGCCGCGACGGGGTCCGCTACGACTTCAACCCGGCCCCGGGCAACGCCGCCTGGTACCCGGTCGACACCCGCCCGATCCCCGGCTGAGTCCGCGCCCGGCACGGGGTCCGGTGGATCACGGCAGCCCGACGGTGCGGCGGACGGTCTCGAAGCCGACCACCTCGACGAGCGGGGTGCCGTCGGTGTCCCGGGTCAGACGGACCTCGTTCCCGACCAGCGGGCCGGTGGTCACCACGTAGGTGCCGTCGGGCAGGACACCCGGCGGCAGAATCCGCGGGCCGAGGTGGAGCGACAGGTCGAGGCCCTGCCGGATGAGGCGGTAGCCGCCCTCGTAGTGCCCCAGGAACGCCGCGGTCGCCCCCGGGTCCGTCGGCGCGGTGCGGCTCCCGAGGTCGCGCAGGCCCTGGAGGGCGGCCAGGTGTGCGGCGTGCGCCTTCTCGGGGACACCCCGGTTGAGGCCGAACCGCTCGCTCAGCAGCAGGTTGAGGACGTACAGGTAGAAGTACGGTCCGGTCGGGGTGGGGTTCATCGCGTTGAGCACGACCAGCCCGAGGTCGCGCTCCGGCAGGAAGCCGATGTACGAGGTGAAGCCGTCGATGCCGCCGTTGTGCCAGACCAGCGACGTGCCGTCGCGGAACCGGTTGCGGATCCTGGGAGCGGGCGCCCGGGCCGTTCCCGGCGCCGCGGCCGTACGACGCACCCGACGTCCCGTCACATCCCGGGCCCGCCCGGCCACGCTAGCCACCGGCCCGCGGCCGCACCCCGGACACTCCGTCCCCGCCGAACCGACGTCACCCGATCAGGGGTCGGCGGCCGGGTGCCGCAGCACGGAATCCGGAGGCGCCGCCGGGCCGCACGCGGCGGGCGTGGTCGACGCCCTCGCCCGGCTGGTCGACCTGCCCGCCCCGGAGCGCCCGGTCCCCGACTTCGGCTGAGAAAGTGTTGGGTAATTGATCAACTGCGTGGCGTGATCCGCTGGTGGTGATCTTTGCGGTCAAGGTGTCCGCGAAGATCGCCGCCATGTGT
>NZ_JBFBDW010000063.1:0-47698 GCF_040683455.1 Kitasatospora sp. NPDC093679 | reverse complement strand
CTTGTCCTCGTCCGCCTTCGGCCAGTCGAAGCCGAGCATCTCCAGGACCCACTCAAGGCCGTCCGGCAGCATCAGCGACACGAGTCAGTTCCCCCCAACTGACCGGCCCGTCCGGCTCCGGGGCCGGGACGGGTGAACGAGAACGAAGCACAGCACGAGCGACGAACAGTCAGATGATCCTATTCATCGCACCGACAGCCCGTCGCCCCCCGACGCCGGGAAGATCCCCACCCGACGCCGCCGGAGCCGACCCTTCACCGGCCCCCCACGAACATCGCGACAACCCTGCACACGGACCGGACGGCCCGTCACTTCCGCCGGTCGTCGCGCTTGGCGGAGTTGCTCTCGGCCTCCTCCTGCTCGCGGACCATCTTCTCCGCGCGCTCCTCCGACCTGCGCCGGTCCTCCGGCGACAGGTGCTCGGCGGCGTCGTGGATCTCGCCGAGCCGGCCGGTGATCGCGTGCATGTAGCGGTCGGACTCGATGACGTCCCTCATGCCGATCCGGCCGCTGAGCACGCCCTTCGCCATCTCCTGCAGCTCGGGGCCGACGTTGGAGTTGTTGGCGAGGGTGCGCAGTGCCTTGTGCAGCGACGCGGCCTGGGTCGGATTGTCCGCCACGTCCAGCAGTTCGTCGTCACCGATCTCGTGCTCGTCGGCCATGGCGGCCACCTCCCCGTCGTCCAAAACCTGGACTTCGCCCCGGACCGCGGCGGGCCAAGACCGGTCGGCCGCAGTCGCTTTCGTCGTGCGATCATATGCAACCGTTCGGAGTCGACGGTGCCTGACGGTAATGTCGGCCGCAGTCCGCCACCACGGAGGAATCGTCGTGATCACCCAGGAGCAGGCCCTCGCCGCAGCCGACCGCTGGCTGAACGGTGAAGCGCCGGCCGAGCAGCGCCGTGCCGTCCGCCACCGCGAGTTCGGTCTCGGCTGGGTGGTCTGGGCCGCGCCGGCCCCGCTGGAGCGCGACCCCGTCACCGGGGAGCGGCGCCCGCCGGCCGACCTCGGCGACGCCTGCGGTGTGGTGGACCGGGAGAGCGGTGAGCTCACCGTGTGGCCCTCGATCCCGGTGGACGAGGTGATCCGCGCGTACGAGGCCAAGCACGCCGAGCGGGCGCACCGGAACGACCCGCCCGCCACCGGCCCGGGCAACACCGCCGTCGCCACCTACGTGAACCCGGCCGACGGTCAGGAGGTCATGCTCTACCGCAACGCGGGGCCGGGTCTGCCGCCCGCGGAGTACCAGCTCGCCGCGGAGCTCGACCGACTCGGCGTCCCGGCCGGGAACGTGGTCGCCGTCCACACCGACCTGCGCCCGGCCACCCTGCCCGGCGGCTACACCGCCGCCCTGCTGGAGCGCGCCTTCCCCAACGCCGAGGTCTCCTGCTCGCACACCTACGGCATCTTCGCCGACGAACGGGCCGAGGGTGCCGCCGCGCTCACGCAGCACGCGGAGCGGATCGCCCGCCTCGCGGGGCAGCCGCTGCCCCCGCGGCCGCGCCGGGTGCCGGCGCCGCAGCCCGGCGAGGTCGAGCCGGCCGCGGCGGTCCGTGACGTGGCGCTCGGCCGCCGGCTGGCCGAGGTGTTCGGCGAGGTCGTGCGGTACGACGCCGACGACATCGCGGCGAGTGCGCTGCCCGAGCCGACCCGTTCCACGCTGACCTGGGCGGGGCTGCCCGCCGACGTCCCCCTGTTCTTCGCCGCGGACCGCCCGGACGCCCCGCCGGCCGGCGGTCTCCTGGCCGACCTGCGCGCCCACCTGACGGCCGCGGGCACCGAGCTGGAGGATTCGCTGCTGGACGTCCTCGCGGGCTGGACGAGGATCGGCTCCGACGGGCTGTGCGTCGTCGCCGTGCAGTGCGCGGGGGCCGAGCAGGACCTCGGCTCGGTGTGGGCCGTCAACCCGCGCACCGGCAGCGGACGGTACGTCAGCGCCTCGCTCTCCGCCTTCCTGCGGGGCCTGGACGCCCTGGTGACGGCGCGTGCCGCGATGCGCGGGCTCGACCCGCTGGCGGCCGGTGCCGCGGTCGCCGCGCTCCAGACGGAGCTCGCCGGGATCGACCCGCAGGCCTTCCACAAGGACTCGACCTGGTGGAACGTGGTCGTCGAGCAGATGTGGCACGGCCTGTTCTGACCCGGCCCCACGCGTTCGGGGGCTCTCTCAGGAGAGGTCGACCCGTACCAGGGCGGCGGCCAGCGCGGGCAGTTCGGGTCCCGGCACCAAGGCACCCAGGGAGTCGCCGTCGCTCGGCAGGCCGAGCGAGGCGGCGGCGTCCCGCGCCCGACGGTCGAAGGACGGGCGGAGCTCCGGCCAGACGCCCTGGGCCTCGCGGCAGAAGATGTCCGCGCCGACCGGCCCGATCCGGGGGAACTCCTGGAGCAGCCGGTGCACCGCGGCCCGGTCGCCGTCCGCCTCGGCGCGCAGTCGGCGCAGGTCGCCGCGCCAGCGTTCGAGGAGCAGGTCGGCGCCGCGGCCGAGGGCGGTGGCGGTGCTCTCGTCGTAGCGGACGTAGTGGGCGCGTCCGAGGGCGTCGACCCGGTCCTGCCAGCCGGAGCCGGCCATCGCCTGCGGGGTGCGCAGCCCGGCCCGGAAGAGTTCGCGGGCTGCTGCGGTGGCGATGTCCGCCTTGATCCTGGTGGAGCAGAGCAGCGTCAGCACCAGCAGTCGGTAGAGCGGTGCGGGCTTGTTCCGCAGGGTGATCCCGGCTGCCTCCGCGTAGGTCTGTCCGTGCTCGTGCAGGAGGCGGGCCGCCGTCTGCGAAGCCTCGCTCACCCGGGCGCGCCTACCCCGCTCCGCCGGTTCGAACCACGGCTCGCAGGCCGAGGCGCGACGGTCGGGCAGCGGTCAGGCGCACCAGGCGCCGCCGGTACGGCTGGCACGGACCTCGACGGTGTAGCCCTGTCCACCGGCGTAGGCCCAGCCCACCGCGAGGTGGGCGGTGGTGCCGTCGACCTGTTTGGTGAAGCAGAGGCCGATCCGCTCGCCGCCGGGGTCGGTGCGCCAGGCCGGTTCGTCCGGGTCGGGCGGGGCGGGCTGCCAGCCGTTGTGGGCGGCGGCGGCCCGGTAGTGGGCCACGACGTCCGCCCGCCGGGCGGGCTCGTCGTAGCCCTGCCCGTAGTAGGCGAAGCGGTCGTCGTCGTCGCAGCCGGCGTACGGCTCCCCGTCGGAGCGCGCGCCCTGCGGCGCTCCGAGTGCCCGCACCTCGGCGGTCACCGGTTGCTGCAGGCGGCGGTCGGCGAAGGTGCAGCCGTACAGTCCGCCGTCGAGCGCCCAGTACCCGCCGCCGACGACGAGCGCGGCGAGCACGAGTCCGCCGACGGCCAGCGACGCTCCCACCCGGAGATCGTTCACGGGCGGGAGCGTAGCGGTCGGCGGGCCGCGGCGGAAGCGGCGGTCAGAGCACCCGGACCATCGTCCGGTGCGGGATTCCGGCGTCCTCGTAGACCGGGCCCTCGGCGGTGTAGCCGAGCCGCTCGTAGAAGCCGAGCGCCTGGGTCTGGGCGTGCAGTTCGAGTTCGCGGGCGCCGCGCTCGCGCCCGGCCTCCTCGATGGCGCGGACGAGGTCGGCGCCGAGGCCGGTGCCGCGGGCGGCCTTGCGCACGGCGAGGCGGCCGAGCAGGACGCGGCCCTCGACGCCGGTGAGCTTCAGGGCGTCGGCGCCGTGGATCAGGCGGCCGGTGCCGAGACCGGTGCCGTCGGCGGTGACGGCGAGCAGGTGCACCGAGGTGGCGTCGAGCTCGTCGTACTCGAGCTCCTCGGGGACGTTCTGCTCCTCGACGAAGACCTCGCGGCGGACGTGCCGCACCTGGGCGAGGTCGGCCTCGCTCGTCGCGATCCGGATCTCGACGGCGGGCCGGTGGGTCTCGTCGGCCATGTCAGCTCTCCGCGGCGATGATGTCGAGGGCGTTCTGCAGGTCGGCGGGGTACTCGCTGCGGAACTCCACCCACTGGCCGTCGGAGGGGTGCTCGAAGCCGAGCTGGACGGCGTGCAGCCACTGCCGGGTGATGCCGAGGCGCTTGGCGAGGGTCGGGTCGGCGCCGTAGGTCAGGTCGCCGACGCAGGGGTGGCGCAGCGCGGACATGTGCACCCGGATCTGGTGGGTGCGGCCGGTCTCCAGCTTGATGTCGAGCAGGGAGGCGGCGCGGTAGGCCTCGATGAGGTCGTAGTGGGTGACCGAGGGCTTGCCGTCGCGGGTGACGGCCCACTTCCAGTCGCTGCTGGGGTGGCGGCCGATCGGGGCGTCGACGGTGCCGGTCAGCGGGTCGGGGTGGCCCTGGACGAGCGCGTTGTACCGCTTCTCGGTGATCCGGTCGTGGAACTGCCGCTTGAGGTCGGTGTAGGCGCGCTCGGACTTGGCGACGACCATGAGGCCGGAGGTGCCGACGTCGAGGCGGTGCACGATGCCCTGGCGCTCGGCGGCGCCGGAGGTGGAGATCCGGTAGCCGGCCGCGGCGAGGCCGCCGATGACGGTGGGGCCGGTCCAGCCGGGGCTGGGGTGGGCGGCGACGCCGACCGGCTTGTCGACGAGGACGATGTCGTCGTCGTCGTGGACGATGCGCATGCCCTCGACGGGCTCGGCGACGATCTGCACGGGGGCGGCGGGGGCCGGGATCTCGACCTCCAGCCAGGCGCCGGCGGTGACCCGGTCGGACTTGGCGGCGGGGGAGCCGTCGAGCGTCACCTTGCCGTCGGCCGCCAGCTCGGCGGCCTTGGTCCGGGAGAATCCGAACATCCGGGCCAGGGCGGCGTCGAGGCGCTCGCCCTCCAGGCCGTCGGGTACGGGAAGGCTGCGGGTCTGCGCTGCGATACTCACTCGTACGAGTATGCCGGACCGCGGGGGGCGGCCCGACCGCCGCGGACGCGGTCCGCCCCGCCGGCGCGGGGCCTGCGGGACGGTCGTCGCCCGGCCGTCACGCGGCCGCGGTCACTCCGCGCGGTCGCCGGTGCTCTCTCCGCCGTCCTGTGCGGCGGTCTGCTTGGCGCTCTGGTGGGTGGTGCCGTCCGGGTTGGAGCCGCGGAAGGACAGCAGCACCACGAGGATGCCGCCGCAGACGATCGCCGAGTCGGCGAGGTTGAAGACGGCGAAGTGCTGGACGGAGATGAAGTCCACCACGTGGCCGCGGAACACACCGGGCGAGCGGAACAGCCGGTCGGTGAGGTTGCCGAGGGCGCCGCCGAGCAGCAGGCCGAGCGCGATCGCCCAGGGCAGGCTGTGCAGACGGCGGGCGATCCGCCAGATCACCACGATCACGGCGGCGGCGATGGCGGTGAACACCACCGTCATCGCCTGGCCCATGCCGAAGGCGGCGCCGGGGTTGCGGATCACCTGGAAGGTCATGACGTCGCCGATGACCTCGATCGGCCGGTGGCCCTCCAGCCGGGCGACGACCAGCAGCTTGCTGCCGAGGTCGATCAGGAAGGCGAGCAGGGCCACGGCCAGCAGCACGCCGACCCGGCGGTGACGGACGCTGCGGGCGCCGCCCGCCGCGGTGGCCCCGGCCGTGGCGGTGCCGGGCTCGGAGGCGGACTCGTCCACGGCGGTCTCCGGCTCGTGCGGCACGCGTGCGGTGGGGACGGCTTCGTCCTGCGTCTGGGGGGAACCTGGAGTGCTGATGATCCGCTCCGCTGCCGTGTACAAGAGGACCGGCCCGAGGCGGGCCGACCTGGGCCGGGGTTACGGGGACGAGCGTACGGCACTCGGCGGCCGGACCGCCCGTTCCCCGCCACCCCGGACGGGCCCTACCTGCGCTCCTGCTTGGCCTTGCAGCTGACGCAGAGCGTCGCCCGCGGGAACGCCTGGAGCCGGGCCTTGCCGATCGGCTGGCCGCAGGACTCGCAGATGCCGAAGCCGACGCCCTCCAGGCGGGCGAGCGCCCGCTCGGTCTGGGCGAGGCTGTCGCGGGCGTTGTTGGCGAGGGCGAGCTCGCTCTCGCGGTTGATGTTCTTGGTCCCGGCGTCGACCTGGTCGTCGCCGGCGCCGTCGTTGGAGTCGCGCATCAGGCCGGTGATCGCGGCCTCGGAGGCCTCGATCTCGGCGCGCAGGCGCTCCAGGTCGGTGTTGAGCTCGGCGTGCAGCTCGGCCACCTCGGCCGACGTCCAGGCGTCCTCACCCGGGCGTACGGGCAGCTCGGCCGGGTCCACCGACTCGGCTCCGCCGCCCCGGGCGCCGGAGCCCGCCGGGACGTGGGTGCGGCTGGCCGCCGCCCGGCCGGTGGTGGTGCTGGTCTTCCGCCGTGCAGTGCTCACGGTCCCCTCCCCTGGGTCGCCTGCCACAGCCTCCCGCGTCCGCTTGGTGGCGGTACGCGTGCCAGTTGCTCTCTCAGCCATGGCTTTCGACCTCATTTACGAATGATGCGAACCGCCGGTTCCCGGCGGTTTCTGGTGCCGGAAAGATAAACCCCATCGAATCCGGTCACAACGTGACATACCGGCGTCAGATCCGATCCCACTCGGGCAGCCTCTGCCGCCACCGGTGCCCGAGTGCTGACCCTGTTGTGCCCAGATCGCCACCGGCTAATCGCCACCGGCCGACGGCGGCCCGCGCCGGGCGGTGCGGGTGCCGCAACCGGTTTGCCACGGCCGATACACTGGCCTGGCAAGGCGCAGATGGGACGAGTACCGCTGTACGCAGCCACCAGCGACCCGGGGACGGTGCGAGCCCGGGGGTGTGCACGGCGCGAAGATCACCCCGGAGCCGCCGGAAGAACGGCCGTCCGACCCGCTCGGACGGCCCAGTAGAACCGGCAGCAGACCCAAACAAGAGGGTCGCGGGCCGTTGTGGCCGCGGCCAAGGAGGGTGGTACCGCGGGACGGCCTGCCGTCTCGTCCCTCCGTCGGAGCCAGTCCACGCATCCGTCGGAGGTAGACGCCAGCGATGAGCACCTACAACCCCGTCCCCGCGCAGGTCGACCTGCCTGCGGTCGAGCACGGCATCCTGTCGTTCTGGCAGGACAACAAGATCTTCCAGCGCAGCCTGGAGCAGTCCGAGGGCCGCCCGGAGTGGGTGTTCTACGAGGGCCCGCCGACCGCCAACGGCATGCCCGGCGCCCACCACATCGAGGCCCGCGTCTTCAAGGACGTCTTCCCGCGCTACCGGACGATGAAGGGCTACCACGTCGCCCGCAAGGCCGGCTGGGACTGCCACGGCCTGCCGGTCGAGCTCGCCGTCGAGAAGGAGCTCGGCTTCTCCGGCAAGCAGGACATCGAGGCGTACGGCATCGCCGAGTTCAACGCCAAGTGCCGCGAGTCGGTCACCCGGCACACCGACGAGTTCGTCAAGCTCACCGAGCGCATGGGCTACTGGGTGGACCTCGACGAGGCCTACCGGACGATGGACCCCTCCTACATCGAGTCGGTCTGGTGGTCCCTCAAGCAGATCTTCGCCAAGGGCCTGCTGGTCCAGGACCACCGGGTCGCCCCCTGGTGCCCGCGCTGCGGCACCGGTCTGTCCGACCACGAGCTGGCCCAGGGCTACGAGACCGTCGTCGACCCCTCGGTCTACGTCCGCTTCCCGCTGACCTCCGGCCCGCTGGCCGGCGAGGCCGCGCTGCTGGTCTGGACGACCACCCCCTGGACGCTGGTCTCCAACACCGCCGCCGCCGTGCACCCCGAGGTCACCTACGTGGTGGCCACCGACGGCACCGAGAAGCTCGTCGTCGCCGAGCCGCTGGTCGCCAAGGCCCTCGGCGAGGGCTGGGAGACCACCGGGCAGAGCTTCACCGGCGCCGAGATGGAGCGCTGGACGTACGACCGGCCGTTCCAGCTGGTCGAGATCGAGAACGCGCACTTCGTGGTGACCGCCGACTACGTCACCACCGAGGACGGCACCGGCATCGTCCACCAGTCCCCCGCGTTCGGCGCCGACGACCTCGCGGTCTGCCGCCGCTACGGCCTGCCCGTGGTCAACCCGGTCGAGGCCGACGGCACCTTCGCCGCGGACGTCCCGCTGGTCGGCGGCGTCTTCTTCAAGAAGGCCGACGAGACCCTCGTCGCCGACCTGCAGGCCCGCGGCCTGCTCTTCCGCCACCTGCCGTACGAGCACAGCTACCCGCACTGCTGGCGCTGCCACACCGCGCTGCTCTACTACGCGCAGCCGTCCTGGTACATCCGCACCACCGCGGTCAAGGACGCCCTGCTCCGGGAGAACGAGAACACCAACTGGTTCCCCGAGAACGTCAAGCACGGCCGCTTCGGCGACTGGCTGAACAACAACATCGACTGGGCGCTCTCCCGCAACCGTTACTGGGGCACCCCGCTGCCGATCTGGCGCTGCGACGAGGGCCACCTCACCTGCGTCGGCTCGCTCGCCGAGCTCTCCGAGCTCACCGGCACCGACCAGGGCGGCCTCGACCCGCACCGGCCGTTCATCGACGAGGTGACCTTCGGCTGCCCGCAGTGCTCCGGCACCGCCGTGCGCGTCCCCGAGGTCATCGATGCCTGGTACGACTCCGGCTCCATGCCGTTCGCTCAGTACGGCTACCCGTACCGCAACAAGGAGCTGTTCGAGAAGCGCTACCCGGCGCAGTTCATCTCCGAGGCGATCGACCAGACCCGCGGCTGGTTCTACACGCTGATGGCCGTCGGCACCCTGGTCTTCGACAAGTCCTCCTACGAGAACGTGGTCTGCCTCGGCCACATCCTCGCCGAGGACGGCCGGAAGATGTCCAAGCACCTGGGCAACATCCTCCAGCCGATCCCGCTGATGGACCAGCACGGCGCCGACGCCGTCCGGTGGTTCATGGCCGCGGGCGGCTCGCCCTGGTCCGCGCGCCGCGTCGGCCACGGCACCATCCAGGAGGTCGTCCGCAAGACCCTGCTGACCTACTGGAACACCGTCGCCTTCCAGGCCCTGTACGCGCGCACCGCCGACTGGGCGCCCTCCGCCGCCGACCCGGCGCCCGCGGACCGCCCGCAGCTCGACAAGTGGGTGCTCTCCGAGCTCAACACCCTCGTCCGCGAGGTCGACCTGGCCCTGGAGGCCTACGACACCCAGGGGGCCGGCAAGCTGCTCTCCGGCTTCGTCGACGACCTCTCCAACTGGTACGTCCGCCGCGGCCGCCGCCGCTTCTGGCAGGGCGACGCCGCCGCGCTCGCGACCCTGCACGAGGCCCTGGAGACCGTCACCCGGCTGATGGCCCCGCTCACCCCGTTCATCACCGAGCGGGTCTGGCAGGACCTGGTCGTCCCGGTCGTCCCGGGTGCCCCCGCCTCCGTCCACCTCGCGAGCTGGCCGACCGCCGACGAGACCCTCGTCGACGCCGACCTCTCGCGGAACATGGCGCTGGTGCGGCGCCTCGTCGAACTCGGCCGGGCCACCCGCGCCGAGTCCGGGGTGAAGACCCGTCAGCCGCTCTCCCGCGCGCTGATCGCCGCGCAGGGCTGGGACGGACTCCCCGCCGACCTGCGGGCGCAGATCGCCGAGGAGCTCAACGTCACCACCCTGGAGTCGCTGGCCGGCGTCGGCGCCTCGCTCGTCGACACCACCGCCAAGGCCAACTTCCGTGCCCTCGGCAAGCGGTTCGGCAAGGGCGTCCAGGACGTCGCCAAGGCCGTCGCGGCCGCCGACGCCGCCGCCCTCGCCGCCGAACTGCGCGCCTCCGGCACCACCGGGGTCGAGCTGAACGGCGAGCGGATCGAGCTCTCGCCGGACGAGGTGATCATCACCGAGACCCCGCGGGAGGGCTGGGCCGTCGCCAACGAGTCCGGTGCGACCGTCGCCCTGGACCTCGCGATCACCCCGGAGTTGAAGCGGCTCGGCATCGCCCGCGACGCCATCCGCCAGATCCAGGAGGCCCGGAAGAACTCCGGCCTGGACGTCGCCGACCGGATCGTCCTCCGCTGGCGCGCCACCGCCGAGGAGACCGCCGAGGCCATCGCCGAACACGGCCCCCTCGTCGCCGAGGAGGTCCTCGCCGTGGACTTCGCGGCGGGCGCCGCCGACTGGGAGTCCGAGAGCTTCACCGACGACTCCCTCGGCCTCGCCTTCCAGCTCCGCAAGGCCTGAACGTAGAGGTCGACCTCTAGGGACGGCGAACCAGCAGGGGCGCGTGGGGGCACCTCCCGGCCGAAGGCTGGGGGAGAACTGCGCGATTCGGATGCGGTCATCCTTCCGAATCGCGCAGTTCCCCGCGCCCTGTTCTGTTCCTGCCCGCACCCGTGAAGAAGCCCGTCCCCGACTGCGCGGTCCCCACGCCCCCTCTTCGTGGCCGGCAGCGCACACGAGGGCGCCCCCGCCGTGATGTTGATCACAGTGGGGGCGCCCTCGATGTGGGTGGTGCTTAGTTGTCGCCGTCCTCGTCGATGAGGAAGCCCCGCATCGGGGCCGGCGCCTGCTGCATCGGCTGCGGCGGCTGCGGGCGGACCGCGGCCATCGGCTGCGTCATCCCGGCGGGAGCCATCTGCGCGGCACCGCTGCCGCCCGGCTGACCGCCGAAGCTCGGGCTGTTGCCGCCGCCGAAGGAGTTCCCGCCGAAGGACTGGCCGTTGCCGCCGAACGACGGCTGGTTGCCGCCGAAGGAGGGCTGGCCGCCGAAGCTGGAACCGGTGCCCACCGAGGAGGTGGCCGGCGACATCGACGACGCCGCCGGGGGCAGCGAGGCGGTGGCGGGGATCCGCGGCGGGGCCAGCGAGTCGTCCGCCTGCGACTCCAGCTGGCGCAGCTGGGTCTCCAGGTAGGACTTCAGGCGGGTCCGGTACTCGCGCTCGAAGGCGCGCAGGTCCTCGACCTTGCGCTCCAGCGTGGCGCGGGCGGACTCCAGCGAGCCCATGGCGACGCGGTGCTTCTCCTGGGCGTCCCGCTCCAGGGCGTCGGCCTTGGCGCGGGCGTCCCGCTCCAGGCCCTCGGCGCGGCTGCGGGCCTCGCCGACGATCTTGTTGGCCTCGGAACGCGCCTCGGAGATCGCCTGGTCGGCGGTCTGCTGGGCGAGGGCGAGCACGCGGGCGGCGCTGTCGCCGCCGGGCTGCTGCTGCGGCTGGCCCATCGGGCCGCCGAGCGGGCCGCCCATCGGCTGGCCCATGGGCTGACCCATCGGGCCGCCCATCGGCGCGAGCTGCTGCTGGCCGCCCATGGTCTGGCCCATCGGCTGACCCATCGGGCCGCCCATCGGCTGCAGCATCTGACCGCCCATCGGCTGGACCAGCTGCTGCTGGCCGCCCATGGTCTGCATCGGCTGGGGCTGACCCATCTGCTGGGGCTGACCCATCGGCTGCGGCTGGCCCATCTGACCGGCGCCGGGGCCGGGCGGGAGGGCGGGGGCGCCGGAGGGCAGGCCGAGGGGCTGGTTGCCCATCTGCTGCTGCGGGCCGCCCATCTGCGGACCGGGGCCCTGCTGCTGGCCGGGCACCGGGGGACCGGATATGGCGGCGGGCACGGGGGCGCCGGCGGGACGGGCGTCCTGCGGCGGCTCCTTGCGCATGTTGGCCTGGTTCTGCGCGGCGGCACGCGTGGCGGCGGCCAGCTTGGCGCGCAGGTCCTCGTTCTCGCGCAGCAGGCGGGTCAGCTCGGCTTCGACCTCGTCGAGGAAGGCATCGACCTCGTCCTCGTCATAGCCTTCGCGCAGCCGGACGGTCGTGAACTGCTTGTTCCGAACGTCCTCGGGGGTCAATGGCATCTCTTCACCTCAACGTGATCGTCGGCACTCCGGAATCCTGTCGCATCGCTCACAACGACAGGGACCGCACGAGCGAGATCAGGACATACACAATGATCATCAGTACGAAGAAGGACAGGTCGAGCGCCACGCCCCCGAGACGCAACGGCGGGATGAAGCGCCGAAGAAGCTTGAGCGGCGGATCCGTGACAGTGTACGTGGCCTCCAGGACCAGGACCATGGCCCTTCCCGGCCGCCACGAGCGCGCGAACTGGAAGACCCAGTCCATCACGAGGCGGAAGAGCAGGATGAGCAGGAAGACTGTCAGCGCGTAGTAAAGCACCGCCCCGACGATCCCCATCTCGTCTCCCTCTCCTGGTCATCAGCCCGTCGGTGACGCACTGTCGATCGGTCCACACGTAAAGTCGTGGCCGGGTCAGCTCTGGTTGAAGAACCCACCCTCGGCGATCCGAGCCTTGTCCTCCGCCGTGACATCGACGTTAGCAGGAGACAGGAGGAACACCTTCTGTGTCACGCGCTCGATACTGCCGTGCAGACCGAAGACGAGTCCAGCCGCGAAGTCTACGAGCCGCTTGGCGTCCGTGTCGTCCATCTCGGTCAAATTCATGATCACGGGTGTGCCGTCGCGGAACTGTTCCCCGATGGTACGGGCCTCGTTGTAGGTCCTCGGGTGCAGCGTGGTGATGCGGTAGGGCTCTCGTTCGTTCACTACCTTGGGCATGATCACCGGGGAGCTCTTCTCCAGGTTCTGGCGACGGTCGGGTGTGATGGACGACACGGGCGCCATCCGCGGCGCCTCCTGCCGGATCGGGACGGCGGCCGGGACGGGCTGCGGCGCGATGTGCGCGACCGGCGCGGGCGCCGGGCGCTCGGCCGCGGCCGGGCGCAGGTCCTCGGTGCGGCCGGTGCGGATCGGCTCGGGGTCCGCGTCGTAGTCGTCGTCGGGGTCGTACCCCTGGCCGTCGTACGTCTCGTCCTCCACGAGGCCGAGGTAGACCGCCATCTTGCGCATTGCGCCGGCCATGCTCCTGTCTCCTCCGCTCTGTGGTGGATCGACTCCGGCTCCGGCCTCGGCCTGCGGTCCCCGCAGAGGTCCGGGCTCGCCGGACCGACGGCCCGTCAGACCGTGAGGATTCTGCGGAGATGCGATCCACGAAGTTTTCGCTAGCGCGCTGGAACTGCTGCTAGGTTCTGTCCTGTTTTGTCCTGCAGTCTGATCTACTACCCGGTGACGTTACCCGAGCGGTGACCGCACGCCGAGTACCGCCGTACCGACGCGTACATGTGTCGCTCCGGCTGCCACGGCCTGCTCCAGATCCCCGCTCATGCCTGCGGACACCATCGTGGCAGTCGGATGGCTCGCCCGTACGGCGCTTGAGATTTCCGCGAGTCTGGCGAAGGCGGCGGCCGGATCGCCGGCCAGCGGGCCGGCCAGCGGAGCGACCGTCATCAGGCCGTCGAGCCTGAGGCCCGGTGCGGCGGCGATCAGGTCGGCGAGCGCCTCCACCTCGGACGGCGCCACCCCGGCGCGGTGCGCGCCCTCCCCGGCCTCCTTGTCGAGGGCCACCTGCACCAGGCAACCGAGGGGCGCGCGTCCGGAGTTGAGCACCCCGGCGGAGAGCGACTCCACCAGCCGCGGGCGGTCCACGGAGTGCACCAGGTCGGCGTAGCGGACCACCGAGCGGACCTTGTTGGTCTGCAGCTGGCCGACGAAGTGCCAGGTCAGCGGCAGGTTCACGCACTGCTCGGCCTTGGGGGCGGCGTCCTGGTCGCGGTTCTCGGCCACGTCGGTGACCCCGAGTCCGGCGAGCAGCGCGGTGTCCTCGGCCGGGTAGGTCTTGGTGACCACGACCAGGGTGACCTCGTCGCGGGCGCGGCCCGCGGCCGAGCAGGCGTCCGCGATCCGCTTCTCGACCACGTCGAGGTTGGCGCCGAGCTGCTCGTACCGCTCGCGCTGCCGCGCGTCGAGGGCCGCGGAGAAGTCGGCGCCGCCCGGGAACGGTCCGTAGATGTCGTTCGTCATGAGTCTTCGGGGCCCAACCAGACGTAGCTCGCGAGCCGGCCCGTCCGCTGCTCGCGGCGGTAGGAGTAGTGGTCGTCGGACTCGAGGGTGCAGACGTCGGAGCGCACCACGTCGGTGACGCCCGCCTCGGCGAGCTGGGCGGCGACGCCGGCGGCGACGTCCAGCGCGGGCGTGCCCCAGGAGGTCTCGGCGTACGCGGCGGGCACCACCCGGGCGACCTCGGCGCGCAGGTCTGCGGGCACCTCGTAGCAGCGCCCGCAGACGGCGGGGCCGAGCACGGCGGTGATCCGCGCCGGGTCGGCGCCGAGCTCCGTCATGGCCCGCACGGCGGCGGGCACGACGCCCGCGGCCAGGCCCGGCCGGCCGGCGTGGGCCGCGCCGACGACGCCGGCCGCCCGGTCGGCCAGCAGCACGGGCGTGCAGTCGGCGGTGAGCACGGCGAGGGCCAGCGGGCGGTCGGTGACCACCGCGTCGACGGTGGGGGCCTGCCCGTCGGGCTGGCGCTGCGTCACCACGGAGACGTCCGCGCCGTGCACCTGGTTCATCCAGACCACGTCGGCCGGGTCGAGGCCGAGCTGCCGGGCGGCGATCTCCCGGTTGCGCCGGACGGCGGCCGGGTCGTCCCCGACCGCGCCGCCGAGGTTCAGCTCCCCGTACGGCGAGGTGCTCACCCCGCCCCACCGGGTGGTGGAGGCGAAGTGAGCACCCTGTCGACTGATGTGAGGAATCACGTGCGAGACGTCTACTTCAGGAAGTCGGGCACGTCGAGCTCCTCGGCGGGGCTCTCCACGTACGGCTGGCGGGCGGGCTGCACCTGCGGCGGCACCGGCGGGACGGCCGGGGTGATCCGGGCCGGCACGTCGGCGGGGCGGTCGGAGTCGTCCGAACGGGAGGTCACCGAGCCGATCCCGTAGGAGGGCCGGGTGGCCGGGCGCTCCGGGGCCGCCGCGGGCGCGGTGGAGGAGGACGAGGACGCCTTGACCACCGGCTCGCGGACGATCGCCGGCGGCTGGCCGCCGTCGAAGCCGGCCGCGATGACGGTGACCCGGACCTCGTCGCCGAGCGCGTCGTCGATGACGGCGCCGAAGATGATGTTGGCCTCGGGGTGGGCGGCCTCGCTGACCAGCTGGGCGGCCTCGTTGATCTCGAACAGGCCGAGGTCGGAGCCGCCGGAGATGGAGAGCAGCACGCCGCGGGCGCCGTCGATGGAGGCCTCCAGCAGCGGCGAGGAGATCGCCATCACGGCGGCCGCCTTGGCGCGGTCCTCGCCGCGGGCGGAGCCGATGCCCATCAGGGCGGAGCCTGCGTCCGACATGACCGACTTGACGTCGGCGAAGTCGAGGTTGATCAGGCCGGGGGTGGTGATCAGGTCGGTGATGCCCTGGACACCGGAGAGCAGCACCTGGTCGGCGGAGCGGAAGGCGTCCAGCACGCTCACCTGGCGGTCCGAGATGGACAGCAGGCGGTCGTTGGGGATGACGATGAGGGTGTCGACCTGCTCGCGCAGGGAGGCGATGCCGTCCTCGGCCTGGTTGGCGCGGCGGCGGCCCTCGAAGGTGAACGGGCGGGTGACCACGCCGATGGTGAGCGCGCCGAGCGAGCGGGCGATGTTGGCCACGACGGGCGCGCCGCCGGTGCCGGTGCCGCCGCCCTCGCCGGCGGTGACGAAGACCATGTCGGCCCCCTTGAGGACCTCCTCGATCTCCTCGCGGTGGTCCTCGGCGGCCTTCCGGCCGACCTCGGGGTTGGCGCCGGCGCCGAGGCCCCGGGTGAGTTCACGGCCCACGTCGAGCTTCACGTCGGCGTCGCTCATGAGGAGGGCCTGCGCATCGGTGTTGATCGCGATGAACTCGACGCCCTTGAGCCCGACCTCGATCATCCGGTTGATGGCGTTGACACCACCGCCGCCGATTCCGACGACCTTGATGACTGCGAGGTAGTTCTGGGGTGCTGCCACGTCGAAGGCCTCTCGCCTCGAATTTCCGGGTCGGCTCCCCTTGTCGCGAAGGCCGACGGATGTCGATGGGTGGGAAGCGCGCGCTTTCGGTGCTGGTATGTCCGAAATGCCGACCGCCGACCCGAACCCTAAACTTGAGGTTTAGGGTTGTAACTGCGGCTGTGTCACTTCACCGTTGGACACAGCCCGGTGACACAGGACAGTAGGTCGCATCCGGTCGGTGTTCAACGAACAACGCCGAGCTTCCCGTTTTTCTTTTGAGCCTATGTGATCATCGACTCCCCGGCGAAACCGGGGTGACCACCAAGGGTCGGACCGGAGCCTCGGCGCCGTCAATACCGCCCCTTGAGGAAGAACTTACCGGATCATCCAGACACGGCCGGGGCATCCGGGGCACTCACGTCGTAATTGGCGGCTTTCCGACCGAGCAGCGCGGCCAGCACCCTGGCCTTGCGCTCCGTCCGCTCCGGGCTCCCCCAGCGCACCGTCGCCCCGCCCGCCAGCTGCAGCCGGATGTCGTCGTAGCTGTGCACCTGCACCGCCCCGGCCTTCCCGGCCAGTTCGGCGGGCAGCCCGGCCGCGACGGTGATCGCCGCCCGCACCAGGGCCGGCCGGTCGAAGAGGTCCAGCGCGTCGTTCGCCTGCTGACCGAGCTGCAGGTCCACCACCGGCACCCCGGCCGGGGCGGCCGCCTCGGTGGCGAAGGTGAAGCCCCCCGCGTCCACCTGCGCGAACTTCCCGTCGTCGGTGCGGACGGAGGCCACCGCCCGACGCTCCGTCACCTTGACCCGCAGGGTGTGCGGCCAGCCGCGCCACACCTCGGCCTTCGCCACCCGGGGCAGCGCCTCCACCCGCTTGCGGGCCTCGTCGAGGTCGACCCGGGCGAGCGGCCCCTGCCGCAGCCCGCCGAGCGCCGACGCCACCTCGTCCCGGCCGAGCTTCCCGCTGTCCAGGCCCTGGACGGCGACGGCGCGCACGTCCAGGGCCGAGGAGAGGAACACCGTCCAGCCGAGCAGGCCGGCCACCAGCGCGCCGAGCACGCACAGCACCGCGATCCCCCGCCGGGAGAGCCGCAGCCTGGTGGCCGGCGCGGGCGCCGGGTCGGCGGGGTCAGCCACGGCGGCGGGGTCAGCCACGGCGGCGGCCGCCCCTGGACGCCTCGATCGCCTCGTAGACCATGCGGACCAGCAGCTCGTCCGCGTCCCGGCGGCCGAACTCGGCGGCCGAGCGGCTCATGTCCCACAGCCGCGCCGGGTCGGTGAGCACCGGCAGCACGTTCTGCAGCACCCACTCCGGGGTGAGTTCGGCGTCGTCGACCAGCAGGCCGCCGCCGGCCTTGACCATCGGCTGGGCGTTCAGCCGCTGCTCGCCGTTGCCGATCGGCAGCGGGACGAAGGCGGCCGGCAGGCCGACCGCCGCCAGCTCCGCGACGGTCATCGCGCCGGCCCGGCAGAGCATCATGTCGGCCGCGGCGTACGCCAGGTCCATCCGGTCCACGTACGGCACCGGCCGGTACGGCGGCATGCCGGGGATGTCGTCGACCACCGGCAGCTCGTTCTTCGGGCCGACCGCGTGCAGGATCTGCACCCCGTACTGCTGCAGGCGCGGGGCGATCGCCTGGACGGTCTCGTTCAGCCGGCGGGCGCCCTGCGAGCCGCCGGAGACCAGCAGGGTGGGCAGCCGTTGGTCGAGGCCGAAGTAGTGCCGGGCCTCCGGGCGGACGGCGTTGCGGTCCAGCGTCGCGATGGTGCGGCGGAGCGGGATGCCGATGTACCGGGAGTCGCGGAGCTTGGAGTCCGGGGTGGAGACCGCGACGAAGTCGGTGTAGCGCGCACCGATCTTGTTGGCCAGGCCCGGGCGGGCGTTGGCCTCGTGGACGACGATCGGCACGCCGGCCCGCTTGGCGGCGAAGTAGGCGGGCATCGCGACGTAGCCGCCGAAGCCGACCACCACGTCCGCGTTGACCCGCTCGATGACGTCCTGGGCGGCGCGCACGGTGCCCCGCAGCCGGCCCGGGACGGTGATCAGCTCCGGGGTGGGCTTGCGGGGCAGCGGCACGGCGGGGATCAGCGCCAGCTCGTAGCCGCGTTCGGGCACCAGCCGGGTCTCCAGGCCTCGCTCGGTGCCGAGGGCGGTGATCCCGACGGACGGGTCGTGCCTGCGGAGCGCGTCCGCGAGCGCCAAGGCCGGCTCGATGTGACCGGCGGTCCCGCCGCCGGCGAGTACGACATGCACCGAAATTCACCGCTCCCTGCGCGCCGGACGTGCGGCCGGCTTGCGCGCTGTGGTTCGTCGTCGTGGCACCACCCTGGCCAGGAACGTCCCGGCCCGGGTGGGGTTCCGGGCGGCCAGGGCCGCCTTCGCCCCCGGGGTGCTGCGCGCGAAGCTGACCAGCACGCCGACGGCGCACAGGGCCGACAGCATGGCGGACCCGCCGTAGGAGAACAGCGGGAGCGGGACGCCCGCGATGGGCAGGAGTCCCAGTGCCGACCCCAGGTTGACCATGGCCTGCGCCATGATCCACGTGGTGGCGGCTCCCGCGGCGTACCTGACGAAGGGGTCCTTCGTGCCGATGGCCACACGGATACCCGCGTAGCCTAGTGCCGCGAAGAGACCGAGCACCGACAGCGTCCCCACCAGACCGAGTTCCTCGCCGGTGGCGGCGAAGATGAAGTCGGTGTGGGCCTCCGGCAGCTGGCCCCACTTCTCGACGCCGGCGCCGAGGCCGGAGCCGAACGGGCCGCCGGCGGCGAAGGCGTAGAGGCCGTGCAGGGCCTGGAAACAGTTGATGTTCGGGTCCGGCTTGGTGACGCCGATGCAGGCCAGCCGGTCGAGCCGGTGCGGCACCGTGATGATCAGCGCGGTGCAGGCGACGACGGCGATGCCGAGGGTCGCGGCGAACAGTCGCAGCGGGGCGCCGACCATCCAGAGCAGGCCGAAGAGCATCGCCACCAGCACCATGGTGGTGCCCATGTCGCCGCCCAGCATGATCAGCATCATCAGCAGCACGGTGCCGGGCACCAGCGGGACGAGCAGGTGCTTCCACTGGTCGAGGGTGTGGGTGCGGTGCTTGCGGGCGAGCAGGTCCGCACCCCAGAGGACCAGGGCGAGTTTGGCGAACTCGGAGGGCTGGACCTGGAAGAAGCCGAAGCTCAGCCAGTTCCGGTTGCCGTTGACCATCACGCCGACGCCGGGGATCGCCACCAGGAGCATGCCGGCGATCACGGCCAGCAGCAGCGGGTAGGCGAGCAGTCTCAGCGCCTTGACCGGGGTGCGGGCGAGCAGCACCAGCATGACGGTGCCGAGCATGGTGGCGACCAGCTGCTTGCGGAAGAAGAACGTGATCGGCAGGTGGTGCTCCATGACCAGGATCTGGGACGAGGAGAACACCATGACCAGGCCGAGCACCACCAGCAGCATGGTGGAGCCGAGGATCAGGTAGTACGGGGTGAGCGGACGTTCCAGCATCCAGCGCACCCGGGCGCGCAGGGCGCGGAGCCGGGTGACGGGGGTGGCGGCCTTGAAGGTGGTGGTGGTCGCCGAGATCAGCTGGAGGCGGGCGGAGCCGCGCTCCGGTGGGGCGGCCGTTCCCGCCTTGCCCTCACCGGACACCTGCTCCCCCTGTCTCTTCCGCGCTCGGGCCGGACGGCCGCTGGTGCCGTCCGGCCCGTCCGCTATTCCATCAGGTCCAGGACCGCGGCGGCGAAGAGGTCGCCGCGTTCGCCGTAGTTGGTGAACATGTCCATCGAGGCGCAGGCGGGCGCCAGCAGGACGGTGTCCCCGGGCTTCGCCAGCGAGGCCGCCGTGCGGACGACGTCGGCCATCGCCTCGGCGCCAGTCTGTCCCGCGGCGGCTTCGACGACGGGGACATCCGGGGCGTGTCGCAGCAGCGCCTCTCGGATCAGGCCGCGGTCCTGGCCGATCAGCACGGCCGCCCGCAGGCGGTCGGCGGCGGCCGCGACGAGCTCGTCGAAGGTGGCGCCCTTGGCGAGTCCGCCGGCGATCCAGACCACCGGTTCGTACGCGGCGAGCGAGGCCGCCGCGGCGTGGGTGTTGGTGGCCTTGGAGTCGTCGACGTAGGTGACCTCGTCCACCACCGCGACCCGGGCGATCCGGTGCGCGTCGGGGCGGAAGGCACGCAGGCCGTCGCGGACGGCCTTGGCGTCCACGCCGTAGGCGCGGGCGAGGGCGGCCGCGGCGAGCGCGTTGGCGACGTTGTGCGGGGCGGCCGGCACGACGTCGGAGACGGCGCCGATCTCGGCCGCGTTGTTGGCCCGGTCCTCGACGAAGGCGCGGTCGACGAGCAGGCCGTCGACGACGCCGAGGTTCGACGGGCCCGGGGCGTCGAGCCCGAAGCCGATCGCCCGGCAGCCCTCCTCGACGTCGGCCTCGCGGACCAGCGCCTCGGTGGCCGGGTCGGCCAGGTTGTAGACGCAGGCGACCTTGTTGCCCTCGTAGATGCGGCCCTTGTCGGCGGCGTACGCCTCCATCGAGCCGTGCCAGTCGAGGTGGTCGGGGGCCAGGTTGAGGACGGCCGCCGAGTGCGGGCGCAGCGAGGGCGCCCAGTGCAGCTGGTAGCTGGAGAGTTCGACGGCGAGGACGTCGTAGGGCTCCTCGGCGAGCACCGCGTCCAGGACGGAGACGCCGACGTTGCCGACGGCGGCCGTCCGCGCGCCCGCCGCGGTGAGGATCGAGGCGAGCATCTGGACGGTGGTGGTCTTGCCGTTGGTGCCGGTGACGGCCAGCCAGGGGGCGGGCTCTCCGGTCGCCGGGTGCGGGCGGCGCAGCCGCCAGGCGAGTTCGACGTCGCCCCAGACGGGGACGCCGGCCTGCTCGGCGGCGGCGAACAGCGGGCTGTTCGGCGGCCAGCCGGGCGAGGTGACGATCAGTTCGGTGCCCTCGGGGAGGGTGTCGCCGTCGCCGAGGCGGACGGCGATGCCGGTGAGGTCGGCGGCCTTGGCGCGCAGTGCGGGACCGTCGCCGCCGTCGACGACGGTGACCTCGGCGCCGAGGTCGCGCAGCACCCGGGCGGCGCTGACGCCGGACAGGCCGAGGCCCGCCACGACGGTCTTCAGGCCGTTCCAGTCGGGGTTGTCCGTCATCCGGCCACCCATCCTGCGTAGAAGAGTCCGAGGCCGACCGCGACGCACAGGCCCTGGATGATCCAGAAGCGGACGACGATGAGCACCTCGCTCCAGCCCTTGAGCTCGAAGTGGTGCTGGAGCGGCGCCATCTTGAAGACGCGCTTGCCGGTCATCCGGAACGAGCCGACCTGGATGATCACGGACAGGGTGATGATCACGAACAGGCCGCCGAGCAGGGCCAGCAGCAGTTCGGTGCGGGAGCAGATGGCGAGACCGGCGAGGGCGCCGCCGAGGGCGAGCGAGCCGGTGTCACCCATGAAGATCTTGGCGGGCGAGGTGTTCCACCACAGGAAGCCGAAGCAGGAGCCCATCAGGGCGGAGGCGACGACGGCGAGGTCCAGCGGGTCGCGGACGTCGTAGCAGTTCGCGGTGGCGGTGATCATGTGGGCGCAGGTCTGGCCGTACTGCCAGACGCCGATGAAGACGTAGGCGCCGAAGACCATCACCGAGGCGCCGGTGGCGAGGCCGTCGAGGCCGTCGGTGAGGTTCACGCCGTTCGACATCGCGGCGATCATGAAGTAGGCCCAGATGACGAAGAGCACCGGGCCGATGGACCACTTGAAGTCGTTGACGAACGACAGGTGGGTGGAGGCGGGCGTCTGGTTGCGGCTGTCGGCGAACTGCATCGACAGGACGGCGAACGCGAGGCCCACGAAGGACTGGCCGAACAGCTTCGCCTTGGCCCGCAGGCCGAGGGAGCGGCGCTTGACCACCTTGATGTAGTCGTCGAGGAAGCCGACCAGGCCCAGACCCACTGTCAGGAACAGCACCAGCAGGCCGGAAGCCGTGGGCGACTCGCCCGTTATCGCCTTGGTGGCGAAGTAGGCGATCAGCGTCGCCAGGATGAACGCGATGCCGCCCATGGTGGGGGTGCCGCGCTTGCTGTGGTGGGCCTTGGGGCCGTCGTCGCGGATGTACTGGCCGTAGCCGTGCCGGGCCAGCAGCTTGATCAGGGCGGGCGTGCCCAGCAGCGACAGGATCAGGCCGATGCCGCCGGAGAAGAGGATCTGCTTCACTGAGCGGCCCCATCGGCGAGCAGGGCCTCGGCGACCTTCTCCAGGCCGGCCGAACGGGAGGCCTTCACCAGCACCACGTCCCCAGGCTGCAGCTGACTGCGCAGCAGCTCGATCGCCGCGTCCGCGTCGGACACCAGCACCGACTCCTCACCCCACGAACCTTCGTTCCTCGCGCCGAGTTCCATGCAGGCCGCCTCGCGTCCGCCCACCGCCACCAGCTTGGTGACGTCGAGCCGGACGGCGAGCCGTCCGATGGCGTCGTGCTCGTCGAGGCTGTCCTCGCCGAGCTCCCGCATCTCCCCGAGCACCGCGAAGGTGCGGCGGCGCTCCGGGCCGCGGCCGGCCATCGACACCAGCGCCCTGAGCGCGGCCCGCATCGAGTCGGGGTTCGCGTTGTAGGCGTCGTTGACGACGGTGACACCGTCGGCCCGGTCGACGACCTCCATGCGCCAGCGGGACAGCGCACCCGCCTCGCTGAGCGCTTCGGCGGTGTCGTCGACGGGCATCCCGAGCTCCACCGCCACCGCTGCGGCGGCGAGGGCGTTCGAGACGTGGTGCTCACCGTACAGGCGCAGGTTCACGGGTGCGGAACCGGCCGGGGTGATGAGCGTGAAGGACGGCCGGCCGGTGGCGTCCAGGCGGACGTCGGCTGCACGGACGTGGGCGTCCCGGCTCTCGCCGAAGAGCACGACGCGGCCCTTGGTCCGGCTCGCCATCGCCCGCACCAGTGGGTCGTCGGCGTTGAGGACGGCGACGCCGTCGGCGCCGAGCGCCTCGACGATCTCGCCCTTGGCCTGCGCGATGCCCTCCTTGGAGCCGAACTCGCCGACGTGGGCGCTGCCGACGTTGAGGACGATCGCGATGCTGGGCGGGGTGATGCCGGTCAGGTACTCGATGTCGCCCTTGTGCCGGGCGCCCATCTCCAGCACCAGGTGCTTGGTGCCCGGTTCGACCCGCAGGGCCGTCATCGGGTGCCCGATCTCGTTGTTGAGGTTGCCGGGCGGGTAGACGGTCTCGCCGCGGCGCTGCAGCACCTGGGCGATGAGGTCCTTGGTGCTGGTCTTGCCGGAGGAGCCGGTGAGGGCGACCACGGCGGTGCCGGTGGCGCGCTCCACGACGGCGCGGGCGAGCCGGCCGAGGGCCGCCACCACGTCGTCCACCAGGATCGCGGGCACGCCGACCTGACGGGAGGCCAGCACCGCGACGGCACCGCCGTCGACCGCCCCGGCGGCGTAGTCGTGGCCGTCCACGTGCTCGCCGGAAACCGCGACGAACAGGCCGCCCGGCTGCACCTGGCGGGAGTCCACCACGACCGGTCCGGTCACCAGGGCCTCGGGGTCGGCGCCGTCGAGCGTGCCGCCGACCGCAGCGGCGGCCTCGGCCAGGGTCAGTGCGATCACGGCTGCTCTCCTTCGGGGGCCTGCTCGGGGCGGGCGGGGGCCTGCTGGGTGCGGACGGTCCGCGCGATGGCCTCGCGCAGTTCCTCGCGGTCGTCGAACGGGCGGACCTCGCCCTTCGCGTACTGGCCGACCTCGTGGCCCTTGCCGGCCACCAGGACGGTGTCCCCGGCGTGCGCCCGGGCGACGGCGTGCAGGATCGCCTCGGCGCGGTCCGGGACGACCAGCACCTCGCCGCGCTCCTGCTCGGGCACCTCGGCGGCGCCGGCGAGCATCGCGGTGAGGATCGCCAGCGGGTCCTCGGAGCGCGGGTTGTCACTGGTGAGCACGGCGGTGTCGGCGATCCGCGCGGCGATCGCGCCCATCGGGCCGCGCTTGAACGGGTCGCGGTCGCCGCCGCAGCCGACGACGACGTGCAGCCGGCCCTTGGTGACCTCGCGCAGCGACTCCAGGACGGCCTGCAGGGCGTCCGGCTTGTGCGCGTAGTCGACCACGGCGACGTACGGCTGGCCGGCGTCGACCCGCTCCAGGCGGCCGGGCACGCCGGTCGAGGCGGCGACCCCGGCGGCCGCGGCGTGCAGCGGCACGCCGGCGGTGACCAGGGCGGTGATCGCACCGAGGGCGTTGGCCACGTTGAACGGGCCGGGCAGCGGCACCGAGGCGTCCGCGGCGGCGCCGTCCGGGCCGACCACGCGGAAGGTCGAGCCGGCCGGGCCGAGCTGGACGTCCACGGCCCGCCAGTCGGCGTCCGGGTCGCCCTTCGCGGAGAAGGTCACCACCGGGATCGGCGCCTCGGCGGCCAGCCGGCGGCCGTAGGCGTCGTCGAAGTTGGCCACCCCGCGGCGGGCCTTGTCGGTCTGGAAGAGCCGGGCCTTGGCCCGGTAGTAGTCCTCCATGTCCGGGTGGAAGTCGAGGTGCTCGGGGGTGAGGTTGTTGAACAGCGCGACGTCGTACATCACGCCGTCGACCCGCCCGAAGACCAGCGCGTGGCTGGAGACCTCCATGACGACGGCGGCCGCGCCGCGCTCGCGCATCACCGCGAGGACGGCGTGCAGGTCGGTGGACTCGGGGGTGGTGCGCTCGCTCTTGATCCGCTCGCTGCCGACCCGCATCTCGACGGTGCCGATCACGCCGGGCAGCAGGTCTCCGCCGCGCAGGCCGGCCTCGACCAGGTACGAGGTGGTGGTCTTGCCGTTGGTGCCGGTCAGGCCGATCATCAGCAGCTGCTCGCTGGGGCGCCCGTACACGGCGGCGGCGAGGTGGCCCATGGCGCCGCGGACGTTGTCCACGACCAGCAGCGGGGCGCCGGCCCCGCGGGCGAGCTCGGCGCCGGCCGGGTCGGTCAGCACGGCGACGGCGCCCGCCGCCACCGCCTGTCCGGCGAAGGCGGCGCCGTGGTGGTTGGCACCGGGGAAGGCCACGTACACGTCGCCGGGGCGCACCGCCCGGGAGTCGTGGGTGATGCCGGTGACCCCGGTGTCCTCCGCGCCCTCGGCGGGCGCCAGGCCCAGCTGTCGGGCGACCTCGGCGAGCGGCAGCGCCGCCGGGCTGGAGGGGCGGGGCGGGCTCGCGGAGATTTGATCGGGTTTCGGCACGGCGGGCAGGGTATCGGCCGAAGGGCCTCCAGGGCCAAACCGGGCGGGGGTGCCCCCGTCGTTCCGCTCCGCCGGGCGCGGATCGCTGCTGCGGTGGTCGGGGGCGTCGTTCATCAGGGCTTCCAGTCGACGGGCAGGTTCGGCGCCTCGCTGCCGCTCGGCGCGACCCGCAGGGTCTTCAGGGCGAACTCCATCACCTGCTTGAACACCGGGCCGCACAGCTGGCCGCCGAAGTGGCCGTTGACCGGGTCCTGGATCACGCAGGAGACCGTGACCCGGGGCTGGTCGGCCGGCGCGAAGCCGATGAAGGAGGCGGTGTACCCGGAGTACCGGCCGGTCTTCGGGTCCACGCGGTTGGCGGTGCCGGTCTTGCCGGCGACACGGTAGCCGGGGATCGCCGCCTTGGTGCCGGTGCCCTGCTCGTCGGTGACGACGGACTCCAGCATCTCGGTGAGCGTCTTCGCGGTCGCCTCGCTGACCACCCGGGTCTGCGCGCCCGGCGGGGTCGGGGTGTAGCGGCCGTCCGGGCCGGTGGTGCCCATGACCAGGCTCGGCGCGACCCGCACCCCGCCGTTGGCGATGGTGGAGAACACCGAGGTGGCCTGCAGGGCGTTGACCGACAGGCCCTGCCCGAACGGGATGGTGTACTGCTGCGAGCCCTTCCAGTCCTCCGGCTTGGCGAGGATGCCGCGGGTCTCGCCGGGGAAGCCGAGGCCGCTGGGCTGCCCGATCCCGAACTTCTGCAGGTAGCCGCCGAGCACCTTGTTGGCCGCGGCCTGGTCCTTGCCCAGGTGCTCGGCGGCCTCGATGGTGCCGATGTTGGAGGACTTGGCGAGCACGCCGGCCAGCGTCAGGTACCAGGTCTCGTGGTCGACGTCGTCGTGGAAGACCCGGTCGGAGCGCTGCAGCGTGTTGGGCACGGTGACGTGGGTGTCCCAGCTCGCGGTGCCGGTGTCCAGCACCGCGGCCATGGTCATCAGCTTGGCGGTGGAGCCGGGCTCGTACGCGTCCTGGACGGCGGCGTTGCCGAGCTGCTCGGGCCGGGCCGAGGCGAGCTTGTTCGGGTCCAGGCCGGGCGAGGTGGCCATGGCGAGGACCCGGCCGGTCTTCACGTCCTGGACGACGACGTAGCCCTTCTCCGCCCCGGCGTTGGCGACCTGGTCGGTGATGGCCCGCTGGGCCGCCCACTGGATGTCCTTGTCGACGGTCAGCCGCAGGTCGGTGCCGGGCACCGGGGCCTGCATGCCGCCGCCGGAGCCGGGCACGATCCGCCCGCCGACCGAGGCGTAGGTGGAGCGGCCGTCCACGCCCGCGAGGTCCTTCTGGAACTGCAGCTCCAGGCCACCGGTGCCGGTGCCCTCGGCGTTGACGAAGCCGACCAGGTTGCCGGCGAGGTCGCCGGCCGGGTAGACCCGCCGCTTGCTGGGCGACCAGACCACCCCGGCGAGGGTGTTGGCGCAGGCGGCGTCGACCGCGGTGCGGCCGCCCTTCTCCGCGGGCTTGCCGAGCAGCTGCCGCTGCCCCCGACAGGCCTTGCCGTCGGCCTGCTTGGCCAGGTCGGCGCGCAGGTCGGCGATCCTGTTCTTCGCCTCCGGGGTCTGCCGGGGCGCGAGCAGCGCGTACCGGCTCTTCGGGTTCTTCGGGTTGAGGTGCAGCAGTCCGGCGATCTTCTCCTGCGGCACGCCGAGGATCGGGGCGAGCAGCGCGGCGGCCTGCTCCGGCGCGTCCGGGACGTGGGTGGCCGCGGGGGTGAACAGCGTGGGGTCGGCGGTGATGTCGTAGGCGTCCACGGTGGTCGCCAGGACGGTGCCGTCGCTGGACGTTATCGAGCCGCGCTCCGCGGACAGCACGACCGGCACGTACTGGTTGGCGCCGGCCTCGGAGGCGAGCGCGTGCGAGTCGAGCAGCTGCAGCTGGACGAGCCGTCCGGCGAACACCGTGAAGACGACGACCAGCGCGATGCCGGCCAGCCGCAGCCGCTTGCGCGGGTCGGCGAGACGGATCATGCGCGGCTGCGGGCGGGCGGCGGGGCGCTGCGGGCGGCGGGCCGGGCGGGCGGCCCGGGGGTCGGCGCCGCGGCCGCGGTCCGGGCGCGGGGGCGTCCGGCGGGCCTGGTCGGCGGAGCGCGGGCGGGGGGTGCGGGCCCGGTCGGCGGGTTTGCGGCCGGGCTCTCCGGGGTGGTGCGGCCTGCGGTCGCCGGGGCCCTGCGGCCGGCGCGGTGTGCTCATCGTCCGCTCCCGGGGTGCGGGGTCGCCGTGGCCGGCGGGGCGGGGGCGATCTGCACCCCGTCGTCGCCCGCGGTCGGCGAGGGGGACGCCGGCGCCGGGGCGCCGGCGGAGGGGTCGCCGGAGGGGGCGGCGGGCGCGGCGGAGGCGGCAGCGGCGTCGTCGGGCCGCTTGACCGGCGGGCTGTCCTGGGCCTGGCCGGGCTTGCCGAGCACCTTGCCGTCGTCCTGCAGGAAGGCCGGGCCGCCGCCGGGCACCATGCCCAGTTCGCGGGCGCGGCGGGCCAGTGCGTCGGGGGCGGCGTTCCGGTCGATCTGCGCCTGCAGGCCCTGCTTCTCGTCGGTGAGGTCGGTGGTCTGCTTCTTCAGCCGGGACAGCTCGAAGGAGCCCTCGTTGAGGGCGGTGTTGAGCATCAGCAGGCCGAGCAGCCCGGCCGAGAGCAGCACCACGATCAGCACGGCGAACGGTGTCCGTCCGCGGACCGACCGGGACTGCGGACGGGCGGTGATCCGCCCCCCTCCCGCCTGCCCGGGGAGCGCGCCGCTCCTCCGGGTCCGACCGCCCCGCCCGCCCGCGGGCAGCAGGGGCCCACCGCCGGCCACCGGCACCGCGCCCTCCCTCTCGCCGTTCCTCGCTCGCCGTCCGCCCCGGTCAGCGCCGGGTCGCCCTGATCCTCTCCGCCACGCGGAGCCGGACGGGCGCGGCGCGCCGGTTCTCCTCGATCTCCGCCTCGGTGGCCAGCACCGCGCCGCGGGTGTGCAGCTTCAGCCAGGGCTGGTGCTCCTCGGGCACGAACGGCAGCCCGGGCGGGGCGGTGGACGTGGCGCCGGCCTGGAAGTACTGCTTGACCAGGCGGTCCTCCAGGGACTGGTAGGACATGACCACGATCCGGCCGCCGACCGCGAGGCGTTCCAGCGCGCCGGGGATCGCCCGGTCCAGCACCTCCAGCTCCCCGTTGACCTCGATCCGCAGGGCCTGGAAGGTGCGCTTGGCCGGGTTGCCGCCGGTGCGCCGGGTCGCCGCCGGGATGGCGTTGCGTACCAATTCGACGAGACGCGCGCTGGTGGTGAACGGTTCCTTCTGCCGTTCGCGGACGATCACCGAGGCGATCTTCCCGGCGAACCGCTCCTCGCCGTAGACCTTGAGGATCCGGGCGAGGTCGCCGTGGCTGTAGGTGTTGAGGACCTCGGCGGCGCTCAGCCCGCGGGTCTGGTCCATCCGCATGTCGAGCGGGGCGTCCTGGGCGTAGGCGAAGCCGCGGTCGGCCTCGTCGAGCTGCATCGAGGAGACGCCGAGGTCGAACAGGACGCCGTGCACCTCGGGGATGCCGAGGTCGTCGAGGACCTGCGGGATCTCGTCGTACACGGCGTGCACCAGGGTGGCCCGGTCGCCGAACGGGGCCAGGCGCTCGGCGGAGAGCCGCAGCGCGGCCGGGTCGCGGTCCACCGCGACGAGCCGGGCCCCGGGGAACTGGGTGAGGATCGCCTCGCTGTGGCCGCCGAGGCCGAGGGTGGCGTCGACCACCACGGCGCCGGGGGCACCGGCCGCGGGGGCCAGGGCGTCCATGCAGCGCTGCAGCATCACGGGGACGTGCTTGGGTGCCGGACTCTCGTTGCTCATTGCGCGGTGGCGACCTTCCTCGGTGCGGCCGCCCGGGCCCGGACGGCTGGCCCCATTCTCGCCCACCGCCGGAGCGGCTCCGGCCGCCGGGCCGGGACCGCCCGCGTGCACACGGCCCGCGGTCCCCGCCCGCTCGCCTGGGGAAGGAGTGACCGCCCGGCACCGGGGAAGGTGCGCCAGGTGGCACAGGAGCGGGTGGAGGCCGCGGGCCGCGTACGGGGAGCGCCCCCTCGCCGGCCCGGGGGCGTCGGCGGGGCGCCGGGGCAGTGCTCCACTGCGCCGCCAGACTATCGCCCGCTCACGCCGAGTCAACGCTCCCCGACGGAGCGCCACCCGGGCGGCGGTACGGCTCCGCGCAGGTCACGGGTACCGCGGGCGCGGCGGACCGGCCGGGCGCACCGACGCGGTCCGCGCCGGGCATACCGGGCGGAACGGTGCAACCCGCCCGGCCTGCGGCGCAGCGGGGCTATGGACTCGATCACAGCCCGGGGGCGCCCTCACCACGGCGCCGGGATTCGGATTACCTTCGTCACCATGACAGTGACCCCCGACCGGCCCGTGCCGAACGCCGCTGCCAGCTCCGCCTCCGGCATCATCGACCGCTTCGTGGCGTCGAACCGCGAGTACGCGGTCGACTTCCGCGACGGCGGCATGGACGCCCGCCCCGTGCAGAAGGTCGCCGTGGTGGCGTGCATGGACGCCCGTCTCGACCTGTTCGCCGCCCTCGGCCTGGAGCTCGGCGACGCCCACATCATCCGCAACGCGGGCGGTGTCGTCACCGACGACACCATCCGCTCGCTCACCATCAGCCAGCGCGCCCTGGGCACCCGCTCGGTCGTGCTGATCCACCACACCGGCTGCGGTCTGCTCGGCCTCACCGAGGACTTCCGCCGCGAGCTGGAGGCCGAGGTCGGCCAGCGCCCGCAGTGGGCGGTGGAGGCGTTCGTGGACCTGGACGGCGACGTCCGCCAGTCCATGCAGCGGGTCCGCACCTCGCCGTTCGTCCCGCACACCGACGACGTCCGCGGCTTCGTCTTCGACGTCCACACCGGCCTGCTCCGCGAAGTCGACTGAGCCTGCCGTTCCGCGTCCGCCCCGCCCGGGGCG
This sequence comes from Kitasatospora sp. NPDC093679, assembly GCF_040683455.1. NCBI lineage: Bacteria > Bacillati > Actinomycetota > Actinomycetes > Kitasatosporales > Streptomycetaceae > Kitasatospora > Kitasatospora sp. NPDC093679. Next base: position 18,001 of record NZ_JBFBDW010000063.1, on the reverse strand, counting down.
GACGCCCCGCTCCGACCCGGCCAGCGTCGTCCGGGTCCCCCTCCCGCGCCCGGGGCTCCCGTCCCCGGGCGTCGGTGGTGCCGGGACGAACCGGGACACTGCACGCGTCTCGCCCGCCCGAGTGACTTCCGGCCGCACGACAGGGAAGAATGCCCGTGCAGGCCCGGCCCCGATCCACCGGGGCGGCCCGCCGCACGCCCACCGCCCGTGCCGCTCCTCGACGGACTCGCACGCCCGCCCGGGCGGTGCGCCATCGGTCGGCCGGCAACCTGAGCCGGCACAAGTGGTCCACATGGGAGCGAACGGGTGACGACCTACAACACGCAGGGCACGGCGGGCGCGACCCGTTCCGACGGTTTCGCGGCGCGCAGGCCCGCGGGGCTCCAGGAGCTGGGCGCGGTGGCCGAGCGCATCCGCGCGTCGGTGGAGAGCGTCATCGAGGGCAAGCCGGAGGCCGTCCGGATCGCACTGACCGTGCTGCTGGCCGAGGGCCACCTGCTGCTGGAGGACGTGCCCGGCGTCGGCAAGACCATGCTCGCCAAGGCACTCGCCCGGTCCGTGGACTGCACGGTGCGCCGCATCCAGTTCACCCCGGACCTGCTGCCCTCCGACGTGACCGGCACCAACGTCTTCGACCAGCACCAGCGGGACTTCGAGTTCCGGCCGGGCGCGATCTTCGCGCAGATCGTGGTCGGCGACGAGATCAACCGGGCCTCGCCGAAGACCCAGTCGGCGCTGCTGGAGTCGATGGAGGAGCGCCAGGTCACCATCGACGGCACCAGCTACGAGCTGCCCTCGCCGTTCATGGTCGTGGCGACCCAGAACCCGGTCGAGATGGAGGGCACCTACCCGCTGCCCGAGGCGCAGCGGGACCGCTTCATGGCCCGGGTGTCGATCGGCTACCCCAGCCCCGAGGCCGAGTTCGCGATGCTGGACGTGCACGCCGGCGCCAATCCGCTGGAGGACCTGCAGCCGGTGGCGCACGCCGCCGACATCCTCAAGCTGATCGAGGTGGTCCGCTCGGTGCACGTCGCCGACGCGGTGCGCCGCTACGCGGTCGACCTGGTCGCCGCCACCCGTTCCCACCCGGAGCTGCGGCTCGGCGCCTCGCCGCGCGCCACCCTGCACCTGGTGCGGGCGGCCCGTGCGGCCGCCGCGCTGGAGGGCCGCGACTACGTGGTGCCGGACGACGTCCAGGGGCTGGCCGTGCCGGTGCTCGCGCACCGCCTGCTGCCGACCGCCGAGAGCCGGATGAACCGGCGCACCGCCGAGCAGGTCGTGCTGGACCTCATCGCGCGGCTGCCGATCCCCCGTCCGCAGGGGCGCGGCTGACGTGGCCGCGGGCGAGAACCCTCCGCCGCAGGCCGGGCAGGCGCCGCACGGACTGCGGGCGGGGCTGCACGGGCTGACCACCCGGGGGCGGTCCTTCCTCGCCGCCGGGATCACCGCCTCGCTGTGCGCGTACGTCTTCGGGCAGGACGCGCTGCTGCGGGTGGGTGTGCTGCTGGCGGCGCTGCCGCTGGTCTCCGCGCTCTGGCTGCTGCGCACCCGCTACCGGGTGGCGGGCGGCCGACGGCTGTCCCCGCACCGCACCCCGGCGGGCCACGAGGCCCGGGTGCACCTGCGGCTGGACAACGTGTCCCGGATGCCCACCGGCGTGCTGATGCTGGAGGACCGCGTCCCGTACGTGCTCGGGCCGCGGCCGCGGTTCGTGCTGGACCGGGTCGAGTCGCACGGCTACCGCGAGGTGTCCTACCGGGTCCGCTCCGATCTGCGCGGCCGCTATCCGCTGGGCCCGCTGCAGCTGCGGCTGTCCGACCCGTTCGGGATGTGCGAGCTGGGCCGCTCGTTCAACGCCTCCGACGTGCTGACGGTGGTGCCGCAGGTCGTTCCGCTGCCGCCGGTGCGGCTGCCGGGCGAGCGGGCCGGGCACGGCGACACCAACGCCCGGGCGCTGGCGCTGGCCGGCGACGACGACGTGATCCCGCGCGAGTACCGGCACGGCGACGACCTGCGCCGGGTGCACTGGAAGTCCACCGCGCGGTACGGCGAGCTGATGGTCCGCCGCGAGGAGCAGCCGCTGCGGGCGCACGCCGCGGTGCTGCTGGACACCCGGGAGATCGCGCACCGCGGCTCCGGGCCGGGCTCCTCCTTCGAGTGGGCGGTGAGCTGCGCGGCGTCCGTCGGCGTCCACCTGGTCGACCGCGGCTACCGGACGCGGCTGGTCACCGACACCGGCCGCGCGGTGCCGTCCGCGGGCAACCCGGCCGCGACGACGCCCGCCGAGGCGAACGGGCTGCTGCTGGACGAGCTCGCGGTGGTCGACCACTCCGACGGCGGCGGGCTGGCCCGCGCCGAGGAGGTGCTGCGCGGCGGCGAGGGCCTGCTGGTCGCGATCGTCGGCTCCCTCGACTCCGAGCAGTTGGAGCGGCTGTGCGGGCTGCGCCGCCGGGCCGCCGGCGCGGTGCTGTTCCTGCTGGACACGGCGACCTGGGCGGGGCTGCGGCACCTGCTGCCGGACACCTCCGACGGCGACTTCGAGGAGCAGCAGAAGATGCTGCGGCGGGCCGGCTGGACGGTGCTGCCGGTGAAGGCCGGCGCCTCGCTGCCCGAGCTGTGGCGTTCGGCCGACCGTACCGAGCAGTCGAGCCCCTACCGAGACGAGGTCGGCGCGTGACCACCCGGGCCCGTTTGACGATCAGCGCGGCGACGGCGACGGCGCTCACCGCACTGTGCCTGCTGCCGCTGATCACCACGCACGGCTGGTTCGTGCAGGCCGTCCTGCTGGTCCTGGTCGCGGCCGGGGCCGGCACCGGGCTGCGCCGCCTCGCCCTCGCCGGCTGGGCGGTGACCCCGCTGCAGCTGCTGATCGTGCTGTACGCGCTGATGCTGCTGTCGGTGCGCCGGTCGATGGCCTGGGGGCTGCTGCCCGGCGGCCGGGCGCTGGACGCGCTGAGCGGGCTGCTCACCCAGGCCGGCACGGACCTCGGCCAGTACGCGGTGCCCGCGCCGGACACGGCGGGCCTGCGGCTGGTGCTGGTCGGGTCGGTCGCCCTGATCGCGGTGCTGGTGGACGCGCTGGCGGTGACCCACCGGCGGGCGGCGGCGGCCGGTCTGCCGCTGCTGGCGCTGTACTCGGTGGGCTGCGGCCTGTCCGGGGTGGGCTCGGGTTCGTGGATCTGGTTCCTGCCCGCGGCCGGCGGCTACCTGCTACTGCTGCGCGCCGAGGGCCAGGACCGGCTGTCGCGCTGGGGCCGGGTGTTCAGCGGCCGGGGCAAGGCGACGAACACGCCGCCGGTGCACAGCGGGCACCGGGTCGGTGTGATCGCGCTGGTGCTGGCGGTGGCGGTGCCGGCGTTCCTGCCGCAGGCGGGCCTGGGGCTGGTCGGGGCGATCGGCGGCAGCGGCGGTTCGGGCTCCGGCAGCGGGTCCGGGTACCACGTGACCTCGCTGAACCCGGTGGTGGCGCTGACCGAGAGCCTGCACCGGACGGACGCGGTGCCGCTGCTGCAGTACCGCACCACCGCGCAGTCCGTCGGCGAGATGTACCTGCGGATCGGCGCGCTGGACGAGTTCAACGGCGTCGACTGGCGGTTCTCCCCGCAGAAGCTGCAGCAGCGGCCCGAGCCGCTGCCGAAGCCCGCGGGCCTGTCCTCGGCGGTCGCGGTCACCCGGGCGGACACCCACGTGGCGATCTCGCAGAACCTGCGCACCGACTGGCTGCCGCTGCCGTACCCGGCGAACTCGGTGAAGGTGCAGGGCAACTGGCGGTACGAGCCGGAGACCCGCACCGTGGTCGGTGCGGACGGCCAGAAGACGGACGGCCTCACGTACGACGTGACCAGCCTGGACGTGCGGCCGACCGCCGAGCAGCTGCGCTCGGCCGGCCCCGTCCCCGCCGACCTGCCCGGGCGCTACCTGCAGCTGCCGGACTCGTTGCCGGCGCAGGTGGCGAGGACGGCCCAGGAGGTGACGGCGGGCAAGGACAACGCCTTCGACCGCGCGGTGGCGCTGCAGGACTGGTTCACCTCGCCGCAGTTCCACTACGACACCGACATCGAGGCCGGCACCGGCAGCACCGCGATCCTGAAGTTCCTCCAGGACCGGCGGGGCTTCTGCGTGCACTTCGCGTCGACCATGGCCGCGATGGCCCGCACCCTGGGCATCCCGGCCCGGGTGGCGATCGGCTTCACGCCGGGCAGTTCCAACGACGGTTCGGTGTACGTGGTGCGGTCGACCAACTACCACGCCTGGCCGGAGCTGTACTTCGCGGGCACCGGGTGGGTGCGCTTCGAGCCGACGCCGTCGGCCGGGCAGGGCGCGATCGCGCCGAGCTACGCCCGGCCGGAGACCGCCCCGTCCGCCGGGGCGACCACGGCGCAGCCGACCGACGAGCCGAGCGGCGCCGCGTCGGCCTCGCCGGGTGCGGCCAACAGCTGCGGCGGCGGCCACCGCGCGGAGGACTGCGCGGACCAGCAGACCGCCGCGGACCAGGCCGTGCACGGCGAGCCGTGGTGGCTGTCCTGGCGGGCGCTGGCGACGTTCTCGCTGGTGGCGTCGGCCCTGGTGCTGCTGGCGGTGCCGGCGCTGTGGCGGGCGAGGCTGCGGCGGCGCCGGCTCGGCGCCGGACGGCACCTGGCGGGTGCCGACCGCACGGAGCTCACCGACGCGCAGGTGCTGGCCGCCTGGCAGGAGTTGATCGACTCGGCCTGGGACCTCGGCATCCCGCCGGACGACGCCAGTACGCCGCGTCGCACCGTGGCGCGGATCGCGCGGCTCGGTTCGCTGGACGTCGAGGCGCAGGCGGCCGCGGGCCGGGTGGCGCTCGCCACCGAGCAGGTGCTGTACGCCCGGGAGACCGGGCCGGTGCCGCCGCTCGGCGCGGACGTGCTCGCGACCCGTGAGGCGCTGCGGGCGTCGGTCGGCCGGTACGGCCGGCTGCGGGCGGTGCTGCTGCCGCCGTCGGCGGTGCGCCTGTGGTGGCGGGCCACCGAGCGGGTCGGCGCGGTGCGGCAGGCGGTGCGCGGCCGCTTCGACACGGTGGCGGGTGCGGTGCGCACGGTTGTCCGCCGGGTGCTGCGGCGTCCGCCCGAGGAGGACGGCCGGTCCTGACCGGTCCCGCTCCCGGCCCGCCGGACGACGGCGCCGGGGGCGGGCAGTTCGGTGAACTGCCCGCCCCCGGCGGTCGGTCGCTCGTGCTTCCGGTGGTTCCTAGAGGCCGTCGTGTTCGTCGCGGCGGCGTTGCCAGCGCTGTTCCATCCGGTCCATCACGTTCGCCTTGCGGCGGGGAGCGGGGGATGCCTTGGGGCCCGATCCGTGCCCGAGGGCACCGCGTCGCCATCCGGTCACGGCGAGGACCGCGCAGCCAAGCATCACCAGGAAACCGATCACGCTCACCCAGATCAGCTGGGCGACCATGCCTCCCATCAGGAGACCGACGCCAGCCACGAACCCTGCGGCGGCCAGGTAGACCCTCCGACGGGTGTAGGTGCGCAGGCCGGTTCCCTCAAGCGCTGACGCGAATTTGGGATCTTCGGCGTACAGCGCTCGCTCCATCTGCTCGAGCAGTCGCTGCTCGTGCTCCGAGAGCGGCACGGAGTCCTCCTACTCGTCGGTCGCGGGGCGACCGGTCCGCCACCCCTGGGCCTGATCCTGTGAGGTCCATATGCCCCAGGCGTTCGGGTGTCATGCTTTCCGGCTTTACCCAGATCATACGGTCCACAGGGCCTGTTCGGGGTGGTCGTGGACACGTGCCATCGACCACTTCGGAGCCGCCCTGCACCGGTGCCAACGCCCCTGCCCGCGCACAAGTGCCCGGATCATCGGAATCTCCGCAGCCCAAGGGGCGCGGCGGCGCCCGGCGGCGGGCTCAGACGAGGGCGGCCAGCAGGTGGAGCTGGGTGGCGACGGCGTGGAAGGCGGGCTCCTCGGCGGCGGCCAGCTCCAGCTTGAGCAGGGCCTCCATCGCGCCCGGCTCGGTGTCGACGAGCACCCCGGGGACGAGGTCGGCGAAGACCCGTACGCCGTGCACGGAGCGCACCCGGAGGCCGGCCCCGGCGGTCAGGCCGGACAGCTCCTCGCCGGTGAAGCGGCGCGGCATCGGGTCGCCGGCGCCCCAGCGGCCGTCCTCGGCGTCCAGCACCGCGCGGGCGTCGGCGAAGTGGCCGGCCAGGGCGCGGGCGAGCACCGCGCCGTTGCGGTTGGCGGCGAGCAGGCTCACCAGGCCGCCCTTGCGCAGCGTGCCGGCGAGGCTGCCGAGCGCCTGTGCCGGGTCGTCAACGACCTCCAGCACGCCGTGGCACAGCACGGCGTCCACCGAGCCGGCCTCGACCACCTCGGGCAGCGTCTGGGTGTCGCCCTGGACGGCGCGGACGAGGCCGGTGACCCCGGCCTCGTCGGCGCGCCGCTCCAGTGCGAAGAGCGCGTCCGGGCTCGGGTCGACGACCGTGACGCGGTGGCCGAGCCGGGCCACCGGCACCGCGAAGTTGCCGGTGCCGCCGCCCGTGTCGAGGACGTCCAGCACCGGCCGGTCGAGCTCCGCGGTGCGCTGCTCCAGGGCGGTGCGCAGCACCTCCCAGACCACGGCGGTACGCAGGGCACTGCGGGGGCGCGTCGGGTACACGGCGGAGCTCCTCGGTACTGGGATCGATCACCGAACGCCACCACCTTAGGCCCTGCGGTGCCGGCCGAACGGCGCCCGACGGCCGCGGGCCGCTACGCCAGCGGCAGGGGCTGCTGGGGGACGGCCGGACTCAGCCCCAGCAGGCGCTCGACGATCCGCAGGTACAGCCCGGTGTTGCGGATCAGGTCGTCGGCGTCGCGGGCGGTCGCCGCGGTACGGATGCCGGCCTCGGCGGCGGCCCGTCGGCGTGCGCCGGCGGCGAAGTAGACGGCCCACTCGGTGAGTTCGGGGGCGACCCCGGGCAGCAGCTCCCAGGCGCTGCGGATGGCCTTGCGGCGGCGCGGGTTGCCCTCGGGCCGGCCGCGCACCGCGAGCACGGCGGCGGTGGTGCGCAGCGCGGCGAGGTGGGCGGTGGCGTAGCGCTCCAGCGGGTCCGGCAGGCCGCGGGCGGCGGTGAGGGTGCGGTGGGCCTGGCGGAGCAGGTCGAGGGCGGCGGGCGGGGCGTCCGTCCGGCGCACCACGGGGTGGACGTCGGCGGGGCGGGTGCGTCCGGCGGGCAGGGTCTCGGCGACAGGGTGGCGGGTGACGCGCTCGGGGCGGCTGATGGTCATGGTCTCCCCCGGTCCGATGCGGGTTGCCCGGGCCGGGCGGCCCGCGCCACTCCAGCGTGGCAACCGCCACTGACAATCCCGGGTGCGAACGGTCCGCCGGGGGTGCGGGAAGCACGGCGGCGGGAGGAGCGGCGGGGGCGGCGGCGCCGCGGCCGGACCGGCACCCCCGTCGCCGTCCGGCCGGGCGCCGCCGCCCCGCACGTCTGCCGGAGGCCGTTCCCCCGGCCTCCGGTCTCCCCCGGTCGGGCCGTCCCCCCGGACCGCGCTCCGCCGCCCCGTGCCGGCGGTGCGCGGCCCCGAACGGCCCGTGCACGCGACCGGGCCGGCCCGTCGGTCCCCCACGGTCGGCGGACGGCCCCGTCGCTTCCCGGACGGTGCTTCGCGCTCACCCCGTCCGGCGCCCACCACTATGGCGTCCCCGCAGGTCAGGGGGTATCCGTCGGCGTACTCATTCGTGGCCCTGAGTATCCGTACTCAGTCCCCGGGCGGGCCGGCGCCCGGGAACCGGCGGGCCGTGCGGCGCGTCCTTGGAGCACCGGTACGGTACGTCCCGACCGCCCGGGTGTCGGGCGGCCCTGCCGGAGGGGAGCAGAGTTGAGCATCATCCCGTTGATCTTCACCAGCGGATGGGCGAGCGGTGTCAACGCCTACGCCGTGGTCCTGCTGCTCGGCCTGTTCGGCCGGTTCGGCGGCGCCGAGTCGGTGCCGCCGGCGCTGGAGCGCACGGACGTGCTGATCGCCGCCGCGGTGCTGTTCCTCTGCGAGGCGGTGGCCGACAAGATCCCGTACGTGGACTCGGTGTGGGACGTGGTGCACACCGTGATCCGCCCGGCCGCGGGCACCGTCGTCGGCGTGCTGATGGCGAGCAACGACCCCGGCTCGCTGAGCGAGATCGCCGCGGGCGCGCTCGGCGGCACGACGGCGCTGGTCAGCCACGGCATCAAGGCCTCGCTGCGGATGGCGGTCAACACCTCGCCCGAGCCGGCCTCGAACATCGTGGTCAGCCTGCTGGAGGACCTCTCGGTGGCCGGCCTGGTCACCCTGGCGGTCTTCCACCCGTGGGTGGCGGCCTCGGCGGCCGCGGTGCTGCTGGTGGTCGGGGTGCTGCTGGTCTGGTTCGCGGTCTCCCGCATCCGCCGCTTCCTCCAGCGCCGCCGCGAGCGCAGGGCCGCGCGCACCGCGGCCGTCCAGCCGCAGTACTGACGACGGCGCCGGGGGCGGCAGCCCCCGGGTGACCTGCGCGGGTTCGCCCGTAGACTCAGCGCCCATGGCACGGATCGTCATCATCGGCGCAGGCATGGCCGGACTCGCGGCAGCGGCCCGGCTCGGCACCCTCGGCCACCGGGTGACGGTGTGCGAGGCCGCCCCGACGTACGGCGGCATGGTCGGCCGGTACGAGCGGGGCGGCTTCGCCTTCGACACCGGGCCGGGCGTGCTCAACCTGCCGGCCGTCTACCGGGACCTGGCGCTGAAGAGCGGCCGGGAGCCGCTGGAGCAGCTGGTCGACCTCGTCCCGGTGGAGCCGGAGAGTCGGCACCTCTTCCCCGACGGCACCGACCTGGTGCTGCCGAACGCCTCCCGCGGCGGCGTCGCCAAGGCCCTGGACACGGCCTTCAGCACCGGCTCGGGCGACCGCTGGGGCGAGGTGATGAACCGCGGCCGGGCGGTCTGGGAGGCCACCCGCCGCCCGCTGATGGAGGAGCCGCTGCCCGAGGGCCGGCTCGCCGACCCCTACCCGCGGCCGCCGCGCCGCGGCCCCGCCAAGTGGCTGCCGCGCGGCTCGTACACCCTCGGCGACGTGGCCCGCCGCGAACTCGGCGACCATCCCGGGCTGACGGCGCTGCTCACCGAGTACGCGACCCGGTTCGGCCTCGGGCCGGACGCTCCGGCCGGGGCGACCGTGCTGGCGTACATGGAGCAGTCCTTCGGCGTCTGGTACGTCCGCGGCGGCATCCGGGCGCTGGCCGACGCGGTGTTCCGCCGCTGCGAGCAGCGCGGGGCCGAGTTCCGCTTCGACACCCGGGTGGCCGGGGTGCTGACCGCGGGCGGCCGGGCCTGCGGGGTGCTCACGGCCGACGGCGAGCGGATCGAGGCCGACCTGGTGCTCTCCTCCTCGCCCGACCCGGGCCTCGGGTGGCAGAAGCCGGGCAGCGGGCTCGGCCGGGTGCGGGTGCTGCTCGCCCTGCGCGGGGCCCGGCCGGAGGGCACCGTGCACCGGACGGTGGTGCACGCGGAGAACGCCGGCTGGGAGATGGAGGCACTGCTGCACGAGGACAGCGTCCCCGAGGGGCCGACCGTGCAGGTGCTGCGGCCGGACGACCCCTCCCTGGTACCGGACGCCGACCACGAGGCGGTCACCCTCACCGTCACCTGCGGGGTGCGCGAGGGCGACGACCTGGACGCCTACGCGGGCCACCTGCTCGACCACCTGGCGAAGTCCGGGCTGGACCTGCGCGAGCGGGTGCTGTGGCGCGAGGTGCGGTCCACGCCGTGGGTGCCCGTCCCCTCGCTGGCGGGCGGCACCCTCAACCCGCCGAACGGGACGGGTGTCCCGGGCCTGTACCGGATCGGCGGCGGCGCCCACCCCGGCGGCGGGCTCGCCCGGGTCGGCATGTCCGCCTCGATCACCGCCGGGCTGATCGGCCCGGCCTGACGGCCGGCCGCCGGGCTCAGCCCTGCTGCTGGTAGTCCCAGGTCTGCTGCTGGTACTGACCCTGCTGCTGCGGGACGGCCGGCTGCTGCTGGTACTCCCAGCCCTGCTGGTAGTACTGGCCCTGCTGCTGGGCCTGGAACTGCTGCGCCTGCTGGGCGGCGAACTGCTGCGCGGCGTACGGGTCCTGCTGGTACTGGGCGTAGGCGGCCTGCTGCGCGTAGGCGGCCTGCTGGCCGTACGCGTCCTGCTGGTACTGGACGTGGGCGACCTGCTGCTGCGCCGCCCACTGCTGCTCCCAGCCGTAGCCGGCCTGCTGCTGGGCGTACGCGTCCTGGTGGGCGGCCTGCTGCGGGAAGCCCTGCTGGGTCCAGACCTGCTGCTCCTGCTGCTGGTACGCCTGCGGCTCGGCGTAGACGCCGTCGGCGGCGACCTCCTCGACCTCGGTGTACGCGGCGAGGGCCACGTCGGGCTCGACCGGGCCGACCTCGCCGACGACCGGCGGCTCGGGCAGGGCCGTCTCCTCGGCGCCGGCCGCACCGCCGGTGGCGGCGCTCAGCAGCGGGACACGGGCCAGCGGGCCGGGCAGGGCGCCGTCCTCGCGGCGCAGCGACCAGCCGGCGACGAAACCGCGCTTCACCGAGGTGGTCACGAAGAACTGGCCGACCGCGAAGGCGGCCGCGCCGATGCCGATGACCAGCACCGACTGCAGCCGCATGCCGCCGACCACCAGGAGGAAGCCGGCCAGGGCGACGCCGCGCCACACCAGCGGGGCACGGTTCTGCAGCAGCAGTTCGGCGATCAGCCAGAGCGCGACGACCGCGAGTGCGGCGTACAGCAGCAGGTACCCGATGCCCATCCTGCTACCTCCACTCGCGCGCCCCGCATGTGCGGGCGACTGTACAGGCTGCGGGCGAACACCACTGCATCCTCGGCAGGACCGGCCTCAGCGCCGGTGCAGGCCGAGGTTCTGGTAGATCTCCAGCGTCGAGGTGGAGTGGTTGAGGGTGATGAAGTGCAGGCCCGGCGCACCCTCGGCGAGCAGCCGCTCGGACATCGCGGTGGCGTGCTCGATGCCCACCGCCCGCACCGCGTCCGGGTCGTCGGCGACGGCCAGGAAGCGGGCCTTCAGCTCCTCCGGGAAGTCGGAGCCGGACAGCTGCGGGAAGCGCTCCAGCTGCCGGATGTTGGTGACCGGCATGATCTCCGGGATGATCGGCGTGGTGCAGCCCGCCGCCGCGACCCGGTCGCGCAGCCGCAGGTAGTCCTCCACCTCGAAGAACATCTGGGTGATCGCGTAGTCGGCGCCGGCCCGGCACTTGGCGACGAAGTGGCGGATGTCCTCGTCCCAGTTCTCCGACCGCGGGTGCATCTGCGGGAAGGCGGCCACGCCCACGCAGAAGTCGCCGATCCCCTTGATCAGCTCGACCAGCTCGTAGGCGTAGGTGACGCCCTCCGGGTGCCGGACCCACGCGCCCATCGGGTCGCCGGGCGGGTCGCCGCGCACCGCGAGCACGTTGCGCACGCCCTCGTCGGCGTACTGGCCGATGATGTTGCGCAGCTCGGCCACCGAGTGGTCGACGGCGGTCAGGTGGGCGACCGGGGTCAGGGTGGTCTCGGTCGCGATCCGGCCGACCATGTTGACCGTCCGGCTGCGCGAGGAGCCCCCGGCGCCGTAGGTCATGCAGACGAAGTTGGGGTCGAGCGCCTCGACCCGGCGGATCGCGTCCCAGAGGCGGCGCTCGCCGACCTCGTTGCGCGGCGGCATGAACTCGAAGGAGAACGAGCGGTCACCGGCCGCCAGCAGGTCCCGGACGGTCGGCGCGTGGTCGGTCCGGGTGGAGGGGATGCCGAGTGCCATGCTGGCAGGCTAGCGGTCAGGCGCGGAGGGTGACCAAACGTAGTCCACTGAATGAGACGTGCACGTGGGACACCGCGTGACCGGGGCCACCCGCGGGTCCGCGCCGACCGGCGCGGACGACCGATTCGGGCCCCGGACGACCGCCGGATAGGCTGATTGTCAGCCCAATGATCCGGAGTCCCACCGTGCCCTCCTCCACCAGCCTGCCGGCCAACCCGATCGACCGGGAGGCCGTGCGTGACCGCGTGAACGCCGCGCTCGCCGCCTTCATGGACGGCCGGAGCACCCTGCTCGCCGGCATCTCCCCCCAGCTCGGCCCGGTCTCCGAGGCACTGCGCGACTTCCTGCTCGACGGCGGCAAGCGGCTGCGGCCCGCCTTCTGCTACTGGGGCTGGCGCGGCGCCGGCGGCGCCGCCGACCACCCCGGCATCGCCGCCGCCGCCGCCGCCCTCGAACTGCTGCAGGCCAGCGCCCTCGTCCACGACGACCTCATGGACCGCAGCGACACCCGCCGCGGCCTGCCCTCGGTCCACCGCCGCTTCGAGGGCCTGCACCGCGAGCACGGCTGGCGCGGCGACCGCGAGCAGTACGGCGCCAGCGCCGCCGTCCTGCTCGGCGACCTGCTGCTGATCTGGTGCGACGAACTGTTCCAGAGCTCCGGGCTGCCGGACGACGCGGTACGGGCCGCCAAGCCCGTCTTCGACCTCATGCGCACCGAGGTCATGGTCGGCCAGTACCTCGACGTCCTCGAACCGGTCGCCGGGGACTCCGCCGACGCCGGGGCGCTCGACCGGGCGCAGACCGTCCTGCACTACAAGTCCGCGAAGTACACCATCGAACGGCCGCTCCAGGTCGGCGCCCTGCTCGCCGGCGCCGGACCCGGACTCGTCGAGGCCTACGGGGCGTTCGGGCTGCCGCTCGGCGAGGCCTTCCAGCTCCGCGACGACCTGCTCGGCGTCTTCGGCGACCCCGCCGTCACCGGCAAGCCCGCCGGGGACGACCTCCGCGAGGGCAAGCGGACCCTCCTCGTCGCCCACGCCATGCGGGGGCTCTCCCCCGCGGACGCCCGGCACCTCGACGAGCGGCTCGGCGCGGCCGACCTGACGGCCGAGGAGATCCCCGTCCTGCGCGGGCTGGTGGAGCGCAGCGGCGCGGCCGACCGCGTCGAACGGCGCATCGGGGAACTCCTCGAACAGTCCCTCGCCGCCCTCGACGCCGCCCCCCTCGCCGACGGCCCCGCCCGCCCCACCCTCCTCGCGCTCGCCGAAGCCGCCACCGTCCGCAAGCACTGACGAACGGCTTGAACCAGGGGATGCACACCAGGGGCGTGTGGGGGCACCTCCCGGCCGAAGGCCGGGGGAGAACCGCGCAATCCGGATGCGGGTCACCGTACGGAACTCGGCTTGGCCCGTTCCGTCGTGACGGCCGCTCCCGGGCTGCGCAGTTCCCCGCGCCCCTGTGGTACCCCTCGCCGGGCCTGCCTGGCCTCAGGCGTCGCGGAGGCGGCGGGCCAGGGAGGCCGCGGCCGCGCCCGGGTCCTCGGCTGCGGTGATGGCGCGGACGACGACGATCCGTCGCGCCCCCGCGGCGAGCACCTCGTCGAGGTTGCTGCCGTCGATGCCGCCGATGGCGAACCACGGACGGTCCGTCACGGCCTTCGCCGCGTAGGAGACCAGGCCGAGGCCGGGGGCCGGGCGGCCGGGCTTGGTGGGGGTGGGCCAGACGGGGCCGGTGCAGAAGTAGTCCACGCCGGCCTCGGCGACCGCCGCGTCGACCTCGGCCTCGGCGTGGCAGGACCGCCCGATCAGGACGTCCTCGCCGAGGATCGCGCGGGCCGCCGGCACCGGCAGGTCGTCCTGCCCGAGGTGCAGCACCTGCGGTCCGGCGGCGTGCGCCACGTCCGCCCGGTCGTTGACCGCGAAGAGCTTGCCGTGGCGGCGGGCCGCGTCGGCGAAGACCTCCAGGTACTCCAGCTCCTGGCGGGCCTCCAGGTTCTTGTCCCGGAGCTGGACGATGTCCACCCCGCCGGCCAGCACCGCGTCGAGGAACTCGGCCAGGTCGCCCTGCTCGCGGCGGGCGTCGGTGCACAGGTAGAGCCGGGCGTCGGCCAGCTGCTCGCGCGGGTAGGCCATCAGAGCGCCATCGCCTGGGCGCGGCGCTTGACCTCGGTGGCGCGGTTCTCGTGCAGGGCCTGGATGGGGCTGCCGGGCAGCGACGGGTCCTCGGTGAAGAGCCACTCGAGGATCTCCTCGTCGCTGAAGCCGGAGTCGCGCAGGACGGTCAGGGTGCCGATCAGGTGCTTGACCGGACCGTCCGGCGTGATGAACGCGGCGGGCACCTGCAGCGACCTGTTCTCGCCGCGGCGGACGGCCAGCAGGGTGTTGGCCTTCACCATGTTGCGGACCTCCGTGACCTGCACACCCCACAGTTCGGAGATGTCGGGCAGGTACATCCAGGCCGGGACCAGGGCGTCAATCTTGGGATCGATCTCACTCACGGCACCAGACTGCCACCTGCCGGGCCCCGCGCGCACGCAGCCCGCCCGGCCAGCCCGGTACCGATGACGGATCGTGACCGGACGACCGCCGAGGGCGGCGGCCCCGGGTGGGCGCGGCTCAGGCCGCGGCGGCCTTCAGCTGGACGGCCGGGTCGGCGGCGCGGGCGCGGTCCAGCGGGGTGCCGCGCTCGATGAGCCGCTTCGCCTGGTTGAGGTCGCGGGGCCGGTCCACGGCGAGCAGGGCGACGGCGGCGCCGCCGCGCAGCCACAGCACCGACCAGGACGGCTCGTCGGGGCTGCCGCGCCACAGCAGTTCGTCGGCGTCGGCGTGCCGGCCGGCGTACTGGACCATGCGGCCGAACTGCTCGGACCAGAAGTACGGCACCGGGTCGTAGGGGGTCTCGGAGCCCAGCAGCGAGGCGGCCGCGGCGGCGCCGGACTGCAGGGCGTGGTCCCAGTGCTGGACGGTGAGCCGGGTGCCGGAGCGGCGCGAGGGGTAGGAGGTGCAGTCGCCGGCCGCCCACACGCCGGGGGCGCCGGTGCGCAGCCGCTCGTCGACCAGGACGGCGCCGGCCGCGTCGAGGGCGACGCCGGAGCCGGCCAGCCAGCGGGTGGCGGGGCGGGCGCCGATGCCGACAACGACGTGGTCGGCGTCGATCCGGCTGCCGTCGGCGAGCAGCAGGCCGGCGGGTTCGACGGCGGCGACGCCGGTGCCGCAGCGCAGGTCGACGCCGGCGTCCGCGTACCAGCGGGCCATCAGGGCGCCGAGTTCGGCGGGGAGGGCTCCGGGCAGCGGTGCGGGGCCGGCCTCGACGACGGTCACGTGGCAGCCGAGCTGCCGGGCGACGGTGGCGGTCTCGGCGCCGATCCAGCCGGCGCCGACCAGGGCGATCCGGGTGCCGGGGGTGAGGTCGGCGCGCAGCGCGAGGGCGTCGTCGAGGGTGCGCAGCATGCGGGTGCCGGTGGCGGCGGGCAGGGTGGTGGCCTCGGCGCCGGTGGCGATCACCAGGGCGTCGTGGGCGAGCGGGCCGGCGTCGGTGTGCAGGACGCCGGGTTCGAGGCCGGTGGCGCGGCGGCCGAGCAGCAGCTCGACGCCGAGCTGCTCCCAGTCGATGTCGAAGGCGGTGGAGTCGCTCTTGCCGAGCAGGACGTCCTTGGAGAGCGGCGGCCGGTCGTACGGGCGGTGCGGCTCGTCGCCGACCAGCGCGACCGTCCCGCGGAAGCCGCCCTGGCGCAGGGCGAGGGCGCACTGGGCGCCGGCCATGCCGGTGCCGGCGATCAGGACGCGGTCCGTTCCGTTCAGCTCTGCCACGGCGGCCACCCTATCGGCCGGGGTGTCCAGCCCGTGTACGCCCTTTCGGGGTGGGCGACACCCGGCGTTATGGTGGGTGCACACCACACGGGAGCCCGGTGCACCGGGCTGAGAGGCGGGCTGGAGCGGCCTGCGACCGTCCGAACCTGATCCGGGTCATGCCGGCGAAGGGAGAATCAGCGACGTGGCACGGTCCCATTCAGACGTGCTGGTGGTCGGCGGCGGCATCATCGGGCTCGGCGTCGCCTGGCGGGCGGCGCAGCGCGGCCTGGCCGTGGCCCTGGTCGATCCCGTGCCCGGCGGCGGTGCCGCGCAGGTCGCGGCGGGCATGCTGGCGCCGGTGACGGAGCTGCAGTACGGCGAGGAGCCGCTGCTGCGCCTGGGCATGGCGTCGAACGAGCGGTACGCCGCGTTCGCGGCCGAGCTGACCGAAGTGACGGGCCTGGACACCGGCTACCGGCGGACCGGGACGCTGGCGGTGGCGCTGGACGCGGACGACCGCGAGGAACTGCGCGAGTTGCACGCCTTCCAGGCCCGGCTGGGCCTGGACTCGCAGTGGCTGACCGGCCGGGAGTGCCGCCGGCTGGAGCCGATGCTGGCGCCGGGGGTGCGCGGCGGTCTGCTGGTCACCGGGGACCACCAGGTGGACGGGCGGCGCCTCGCCCGGGCGCTGGTGGTGGCCTGCGAGCGGGCCGGGGTGGTGCTGCACCGGGAGTCCGCGGTCGAGCTGCTGGTCGAGGACGGCCGGGCGGCCGGGGTGCGGACGGACGGCGGCGCCGAGCTCGCGGCCGGACGGACGGTGCTGGCGGCGGGCTGCCGCAGCCATCTGCTGCCCGGTCTGCCGGAGGGGGTGCTGCCGCCGGTGCGGCCGGTGAAGGGCCAGGTGCTGCGGCTGCGGATTCCGGAGGCGTACCGGCCGTTCCTGTCGCGCAACGTGCGGGCGGTGGTCCGCGGGCAGCACATCTACCTGGTGCCGCGGGCGGACGGCGAGCTGGTGATCGGCGCGACCAGCGAGGAGCAGGGCTTCGACACCACGGTGACCGCCGGCGGGGTCTACGAACTGCTGCGCGACGCCCACGAGTTGGTACCGGGTCTGACCGAGCTGCCGCTGGTGGAGACCGGTGCCGGGCTGCGGCCCGGCTCGCCCGACAACGCGCCGCTGCTCGGCCCGACCCGGCTGCCCGGGCTGGTCGCCGCCACCGGCCACTACCGCAACGGCGTGCTGCTGACGCCGGTGACCGCCGACCTGCTCGGCGAGCACCTGGCGACCGGGAGCGTCCCGGAGCTCGCCGCCCCCTTCTCCCCCGACCGTTTCCACGCGAAGGCCCTCGCATGCTGAACACCGATCCGGTGCCCGTCCCTCTGACCGTCAACGGCGAGCCGCAGGAACTGCCTCCGGGCACCACGCTGGCCGAGGTGGTGGCCCGGGTGTCCGCCGCGAACACCGGGGTGGCGGCGGCGGTCAACGAGGCCGTGGTGCCGCGCGGCGCCTGGCCGGCCACCGTGCTCGGCGCGGGCGACCGGGTGGAGATCCTCACCGCCGTCCAGGGAGGCTGACGATGGCCGACGACCTGTTCACGATCGCGGGCACGGCGTTCACCTCGCGCCTGATCATGGGCACCGGCGGCGCCCCCAGCCTGGAGGTGCTGGAGCAGGCGCTGCAGGTGTCCGGCACCGAGCTGACCACGGTCGCGATGCGCCGGGTCAACGCCTCGACCCAGGGGTCGGTGCTCGACGTGCTGACCCGCAACGGGATCCGGGTGCTGCCCAACACCGCGGGCTGCTTCACCGCCGGCGAGGCGGTGCTGACGGCCCGTCTGGCCCGCGAGGCGCTCGGCACCGACTGGGTGAAGCTGGAGGTGATCGCGGACGAGCGGACGCTGCTGCCCGACCCGATCGAACTGCTGGACGCCGCCGAGACCCTGGTCGACGACGGTTTCACGGTGCTGCCGTACACCAACGACGACCCGGTGCTGGCGCGGAAGCTGGAGGACGTCGGCTGCGCGGCGATCATGCCGCTGGGGTCGCCGATCGGCTCGGGCCTGGGGATCCGCAACCCGCACAACTTCCAGCTGATCGTGGAGGGCGCGGGCGTGCCGGTCGTCCTGGACGCCGGCGCGGGCACCGCCTCCGACGTGGCGCTGGCGATGGAGCTGGGCTGCTCGGCGGTGATGCTGGCCTCGGCGGTGACGCGGGCTCAGGACCCGGTGCTGATGGCGGACGCGATGAAGCGGGCCGCCGAGGCCGGCCGGCTGGCGTACCGCGCGGGCCGCATCCCGCGCCGCTTCCACGCCGAGGCCTCCTCCCAGATGGCCGGCCGCGCCCACCTCGACACCCGCGAACACCCGGCGTTCTAGGCCGTGTCTCATAATTGATCTTGTGGTGGGTCGAGGAGAGATAACGGATGCTGCGTGGGCTCGGATCGAGCCGTTGCTGCCGCAGCGGGAC
>NZ_JBFBDW010000062.1:0-49031 GCF_040683455.1 Kitasatospora sp. NPDC093679 | reverse complement strand
GTCCTCGTACTGGACGTACTCGGACTTCCGTCCGGTGCGGCGAGAGTGCGTGCCGGGCGTCGAGACGGGGCGAAGGTCGCCTGACGCGGCACTAGGCTGGGCCGGGCCAGCAGCAGCCCCCACCGGCCCCTGGAGCCCCTCCCGTGCGCATCGACCTGCACGCCCACAGCAACGCCTCCGACGGCACCGACAGCCCGGCCGAGCTGGTCGCCGCGGCCGTCGCCGCCGGGCTGGACGTGGTGGCCCTGACCGACCACGACACGGTCGCCGGGCACGCCGAGGCCGCGGAGGCCGTCCGGGGCACCGGTCTGACCCTGGTGCCGGGCGCCGAACTCTCGTGCCACGTCGACGGCATCAGCATGCATCTGCTGGCCTACCTGTTCGACCCCGCCGAGGCCGCCTTCGCCGCCGAGCGGGAGCTGGTGCGCACCGACCGGTTCCGGCGCGGGCGGGCGATCGTCGAGCGCTGCCGCGAGCTCGGGGCGCCGATCGACTGGGAGCAGGTGGAGCGGATCGCCGGGGCGGGCTCGGTGGGCCGTCCGCACATCGCCAGCGCCCTGGTCGAGGCGGGCGTGGTGGCCACGGTCTCCGACGCGTTCACCGCCGAGTGGCTGGCCAACGGCGGGCGGGCGGACGTCCGCAAGCACGAGACGGACCCGGTCACCGCCGTCCGGCTGGTGCGGGCGGCGGGCGGCGTCCCGGTGTTCGCGCACCCGGGCGCGGTCAAGCGCGGCCGGACGGTCTCCGACGAGGTGATCGCCGACCTGGCCGCCGCGGGCCTGGGCGGCCTGGAGGTCGACCACACCGACCACGACGGGCCGACCCGGGAGCACCTGCGCGGTCTGGCGGCCGAACTCGGCCTGTTCACCACCGGCTCCTCGGACTACCACGGGCACCGCAAGACCGTCCGGCTCGGCGAGTACACCACCGACCCGGCCGCCTACGAGCAGCTCGTCGGCCAGGCCACCGGGGCCGCACCGATCCGCGGCTGACCCCGGGCGCCCCGGGGCCGGCGGCCCGACCCGCCGTCAGGCGCGCCGGACCGGGGCACGGCACCCCGGAACCAGACAATTCACCCATGGATGCCAGGGTGTTCGGGTCGCTCTTCGTGACCCTCTTCGTGATCATGGACCCGCCGGGCACCATCCCGATCTTCCTGGCGCTCACCTCGGGGCGGGCGCACCGGGTGCAGCGGCGGATGGCCTGGCAGGCGGCGCTGGTCGCGCTGGGGGTGATCACCTGCTTCGGGCTGTTCGGCCGGCAGATCCTGGACTACCTGCACGTGTCGATCCCGGCGCTCCAGGTCTCCGGCGGCATCCTGCTGCTGCTCATCGCGCTGGACCTGCTGACCGGCAGGATCGAGGAGCCGACCCAGACCAAGGAGGTCAACGTCGCGCTGGTGCCGCTGGGGACGCCGCTGCTGGCCGGGCCCGGCGCGATCGTCGCGGTGATCCTGGCGGTGCAGAAGGCGGACGGCGCCGCACAGTACGCGGCGGTCTGGGCGGCCATCGTGGCGATCCACGTGGTGCTGTGGCTGACGATGCGTTTCTCGCTGGTGATCATCCGCATCATCAAGGACGGCGGTGTGGTTCTCATCACACGGCTGTCCGGCCTGCTGCTGTCGGCGATCGCGGTGCAACTGGTGGCGAACGGCGTGTTCGCCTTCGTCGACCAGGCCACCTGACCGCCCGTCGGACGGCCCCCGGTCAGTCGAGCGGGACGGCCCGCCGGTTCGGGTCGCGCAGGTCGGTGCCGTGCCGCAGCCACCGCTCCTGGAGCTCGGCGGCGCCGTGCACGCGCTTGTGGCCGGCCTCGTTCGGGGTCATCGGGAGCAGCGGCAGGAAGCGCACCGGCTCGGCCGGTCCGGCGAGTTCGACGTCCTCGACGAGGCCGCCCGGCTCGGCCACCAGGACGGAGGTGAAGGGCGCGCCCTCCCACAGCGGGGCACCCAGGTCGAGGGAGCCGCCGGGGGCCACCACCAGGCCCTCGACCTGCGGCGTTGCGGCGAAGGTGGCCAGCGTGCGGAGCACGTCGTCGCGCCCTCCGCGGACGGTGAGCACCAACTCGGCGCGGGGGCCGCGCACCGGGTCGGCGACCGCCGCGGTGGGGTCGGCCATCGGGCTCGCGGCCATGCCGAGGGTGGCGTAGCGGACGAGTCCCTCGGCGTCCGGGCCGAAGCGCAGCACCTCGATCCGCTCGGTGCCGAGGAAGGTGACCGAGGCCCGGCCGCTGCTCTCGCCGAAGGTGGTGAGCAGGCGCGCCTCGACGGCCGCCAGCACGGCCGTGCGGGTGAGTTCCGCGGAGCCGCCGGAGGGATCGGAGAAGTCGCCGAACAGCGGGAAGTCGTGGGCCATGCACGCGACCTTAGCGCCCGGGGGGTTGTCGCTTCGCGCACACCCCAGCGGCGGCACGCCGACAACTGTTAGTGTGGGGGGCTGGCTACCGGGGATGCTGACCCTTGGGGCCGCGGCATGAAGGAGGTGGTTGCGGTGGATACCAGCCGACCATGCAGTACCGGCAGCTCTGCCCGGCCTGTCCTTCTCCGCCGCACCCACCCCTGACGAGGTAGTTGAGGCGGCGTCACACCCGGCCGGGAGAGCACCTTCCCGGGGGCCGGGGCGCCCAAACCGAAGTCTTGCCGATTCTTTGGCGATTTCTTGGTGAGCCCCGTCCGACCTGGGCGTCCATCGGTGTTCCTCGCCGTCGCACCACGGCCGTCACCGCCTGCCGTGCGGCGGCTCCTGCCCCAGGAGCCTGCCATGTCGATGATCAACAACCTGCGTGCGGCCGTCCGTCCGCACCGCCGCCGCGACACCTCCTTCGACACCCTCCGTCCGGGCCACGCCCCTTCGGCCGTGGTCGACTGCGCCGTCTACCAGGACGGCAAGCGGGTCGGCGAGAGCTGCAGCCCGCGCGAGGCCGTGGCCCGGGTCAAGCTGTGCCGCCAGCAGGACGCCGGCTCGTTCAGCTGGATCGGCCTGCACGAGCCCACCGAGGCCGAGTTCGAGGGCATCGCCCAGCGCTTCGGCCTGCACCCGCTGGCCGTCGAGGACGCGGTGCACGCGCACCAGCGTCCCAAGGTCGAGCGGTACGACGACGTGCTGTTCGCCGTCTTCAAGACGATCCGCTACGTCGAGCATGACCAGCTCACCCCGACCAGCGAGGTCGTGGAGACGGGCGAGCTCATGGTCTTCGTCGGCCAGGACTTCGTCATCACCGTGCGGCACGGCGGGCACGGTTCGCTGCGCGAGCTGCGGCGCCGGCTGGAGGGCGACGCCGACGGCTCCGGCCTGCTCGCCAAGGGCCCGTCCGCGGTGCTGCACGCCATCGCCGACCACGTGGTCGACAACTACCTGCTGGTCGCCGAGCGGCTGCAGACCGACGTGGACGAGGTCGAGTTCGACGTCTTCGCCGGCAAGGCGGGCCGCGGCGCCGACGTCGGCCGGGTCTACCAGCTCAAGCGCGAGGTGCTGGAGTTCAAGCGGGCGGTGGCGCCGCTGCTGCGTCCGATGCAGCTGCTCTCCGAGCCGATCCAGCGGCTGATCGACCCGGACATCCAGAAGTACTTCCGGGACGTCGCCGACCACCTGGCCCGGGTCACCGAGCAGGTGCACGGCTTCGACGAGCTGCTGAACTCGCTGCTCCAGGCCAACCTGGCGCAGGTGTCGGTGGCGCAGAACGAGGACATGCGCAAGATCACCGCCTGGGCGGCGATCTTCGCGGTGCCGACCATGATCACCGGCATCTACGGCATGAACTTCGACTACATGCCCGAGCTGCACCACAAGTACGGCTATCCGATGGTGCTGGGCAGCGTCGTGGTGATCTGCATCGCCATGTACCGCGGGTTCCGGCGCAACGGGTGGCTCTGACGCCCGGTCACGCCGGGCGGCCCGTCAGCCGCCCTTCCGGCCGCCCCGGGCGACCAGCACCAGTCCGAGCAGGATCAGGCCGACCGCCGGGTACGCGGCCACCGGCGGCCACTGGCCGAGCCACACGGCCGCGATCAGGGCCGCACCCGGGGTCTCCAGCAGGATCGCCGTCGAGGTGACCGAGGGGCCCAGGGTGCGGACCACCCGGTTGCTCAGCGAGTGCCCGAGCAGCTGGGCGGCCACCATCAGCAGCACGATCTGCCACCACACCCCGGCCTGCCAGCCCGACAGCGGGGAGCCCGCCACCAGGCAGACGCCGAACAGCGCCGCGGCCGTGGTGGTGTAGCAGACCAGCGTGTACGCGGTGGTGCTGACGGTCCGCCGGACCTCGGCGCCGAGCAGCACGTAGCCCGCGGCCGCCGCCCCCGCGCCCAGCGCGAGCGCGTCGCCGAGCAGGGCCCGCGGGGAGAGCGACAGGTCGACGCCGGTGAGCACCAGCACGCCCGCGAAGGCGACCGCCACGCCGATCCGCACCGGCCGCGGCGCCCGCTCGCCCATCAGCCGCAGCAGCAGGATCGTCCACAGCGGGGTGGTGGTGACCAGCGCGGTCGCCGAGGCCACCGAGGTCATCCGCAGGCTGGGCATCCACAGCGCGAAGTGCACCGCGAGCAGCACGCCGGCGGCGACCGCGAGCAGCAGCGCCCGGCGCCCGATGCCGCGCAGTTCGGCGCGGTGCCGCAGCAGCGCGTACGGGCCGAGCACGCCGACCGACATGAAGTTGCGCCAGAAGGCGATGGCCAGCGGCGGCGCGGCGGTGGCGCTGATCAGCGGGGCGGAGAGCGAGATGCCCGCGATGGAGACGGCGAGCAGCATCAGGTCGACCCGCGGCAGCGCCGGCCGGCCCGGTGCGGGGGCGGCGGGACGGAGGTCCGCGGGGGCGGCGGTGGCGGCGGGCCGGGCGGGCACGGCTCTCCTTCGAACGGGTCGGGTGCGACCGTCCTACGGTAAGGCCTCAAATGCACTGACGGCGCTGTCGTCCCGGGTGGTGGGACGAAGCGCCGAGCGGCCTCGGGCCGACGGCCCGCCAGGCCGTACGCTGTGGGCCATGGAGCGTACGACGACCCCCGCCGAGGACTTCCTGGACCGCGCCCTGCTGGAGGAGGCGGCGAAGAAGTCCGGACTGCTCTGGGTCCGCCCGGAGGGCGTGCCGAACGGCCGGGCGCTGTGGCACGCCTGGCACGACGGGGCCGTGGTGGTGGTCGGCGACGGCGGCGAGCAGCCGCTGCACGGGCTGGCCACGGGCGGCCGGGCCGAGGTGACCGTCCGCAGCAAGGACAAGGGGGGACGGCTCACCGGCTGGCTCGCCGACGTCACCGAGCTCGCCCCGCGGAGCGAGGCCTGGCAGGGCGCCGTCGAGGAGCTCAAGTCCAAGCGGCTCAACGCCCCCGACACCGACACCATCGGCGACCGCTGGGCCCGCGAGTGCCGGGTGCTCCGGCTGGAGCCCGCCGGCGCCCTCACCGAGCGCCCCGGCGCCATGCCGGACGGTTCCCACGCGGCCGTGCCGATGCCGACCGGGGCCACCACCCGCCGCCCGATCCCGGCCGGCCTGCCCAAGCTGCTGCTGGGCCGCCGCAAGGGCTGACGCGCCGACGGCCGGCCGGTCCGACCGCCCACGGGGTCCGCGGACCGCCGGGCGGGGCGGACGCGCCGGGCTGCGGCGGGCCACCGCGGGCTCCGGCTCACTCCCGCAGGTATCTTTGGCGCCGGAGGACGCGCCGGGCGCAGCCGTGCGGACGCAGTCGTACGGGCGACGGCGCGACGAACCGCGACCCGTACCGCGGCCGCAGGCCCTACGCGGCCGCACCGTCACCAGCGCACCGGCCCGCACCTCGCGGGCCCCGTCCGGAGAGAGGGAGCCGATGGCAGGCGCAGGCAGCCGGGTCTTCATCTCGCACCTCTCCGGGCTCCCGGTCTTCGACCCCAACGGCGACCAGGTGGGCCGCGTCCGCGACGTGGTCGTCTCGCTGCGGATCGGCGGGCGCCCGCCCCGGGTGCTCGGCCTGGTGGTCGAGGTGATCGGCCGCCGGCGGATCTTCCTGCCGATGACCCGGGTGACCAGCCTGGAGTCCGGCCAGGTGCTCACCACCGGCGTGATCAACCTGCGGCGCTTCGAGCAGCGCCCCTCCGAGACCCTCGTCCTCGCCGAACTGCTGGACCGCACCGTCGTCCGGACGAAGACCGGCGAGGAGGTCACCGTCCTCGACGTGGCCATGGTGCAGGCCCGGCTGCGCGAGTGGGAGATCCGCAAGGTCTTCGTGCAGGTCGGCCGGGTCGGCCGGCTGCGCAAGGCGCGCGGCGAGACGCTCACCCTCGACTGGTCCGAACTCACCGGCTTCTCCCTCACCGAGGAGGGTCAGGGCGCCGCCAACCTGCTCGCCACCTTCGAGCAGCTCCGCCCGGCCGACCTCGCCAACGTGATGCACCACCTGTCGGCGAAGCGCCGCGCCGAGGTCGCCGCCGCCCTCGACGACGACCGGCTCGCCGACGTCCTGGAGGAGCTGCCCGAGGACGACCAGGTCGAGATCATCGGCAAGCTCAAGGAGGAGCGGGCCGCCGACGTCCTGGAGGCGATGGACCCGGACGACGCCGCCGACCTGCTCTCCGACCTCCCCGAGGAGGACGCCGAGCGACTGCTGCGGCTGATGGAGCCGGAGGACGCGGCATCGGTGCGCCGCCTGCTCTCCTACGAGGAGGACACCGCCGGCGGTCTGATGACGACCGAGCCGATCGTGCTGGAGCCGGACGCGACCGTCGCCGAGGCGCTCGCCCGGGTGCGGATCGCCGAGAACAAGCCGGCCCTCGCCGCGCAGGTCTACGTCTGCCGTCCGCCGAACGAGACCCCGACCGGCAAGTACCTGGGCACGGTGCACTTCCAGCGGCTGCTGCGCGAGCCGCCGTTCACGCTGGTCGGTTCGCTGGTCGACGACGACCTCGACCCGCTGCCGCCGGACACCCCACTGCCGCTGGTCACCAGCTACCTGGCCGCCTACAACCTGGTCGCCGCGCCGGTCGTGGACGAGGCCGACCACCTGGTCGGCGCGGTCACCGTCGACGACGTCCTGGACCACCTGCTGCCGGACGACTGGCGCGAGGCGTCCCTGCACGCGGCCGAGAGCGAGACCGTCCATGGATGACCGCAAGCGGGAGGACCGCAAGGGCCGCCGCGACGACAGTCCCCGCCAGCGCATCCAGGGCGAACTGCGGGAGCTGCGGCAGCTGCGCGAGCTGCGGGCCCGCGAGGGCGGCCGCCCGCAGCGGCCCGAGGGCGTCGCCGGACGCAGCCGGCTGGACCAGCCGCGCACCGGCCGCCGCGCCCTCATCCCGATGCCGACCTACGACCCGGAGGCCTTCGGCAAGCTCTCCGAGCGGATCGCCCGCTTCCTGGGCACCGGGCGCTTCATCGTCTGGATGTCCGTCGTCATCGTCGCCTGGGTGGTGTGGAACACCCTGCTGCCGCCGACCGTCCGCTTCGACGAGTACCCCTTCATCTTCCTGACCCTGATGCTCTCGCTGCAGGCCTCGTACGCGGCGCCGCTGATCCTGCTCGCGCAGAACCGCCAGGACGACCGGGACCGCGTCAACATGGAGCAGGACCGCGCCCGCAGCGACCGCAACATCGCCGACACCGAGTACCTGACCCGGGAGGTCGCCGCGCTGCGGCAGGGCCTCGGCGAGGTCGCCACCCGCGACTTCGTACGCTCCGAGCTGATGGCGCTGCTCAAGGAGCTCGACGACCGGCGGGAGAGCCGCGACCTGGTGTGAGGCCCGGGCACCGGCTGCCGGCGCCGGCCGTGACCTCGTGTGACGGGCAGCACGCTACCGGCGAGTCGGGGTCCGTCCGCGGCGCCGTACCATCAAGGCATGGCCAACGAGACCGAGATTGCCGCAGGCGTGACGGAGGAATCCGTCCGCAAGGCGCTGGCGACCGTCAACGACCCGGAGATCAACCGCCCGATCACCGAGATCGGCATGGTGAAATCCGTCGAGATCGCCGAGGGCGGCGCCGTGAAGGTCGGCGTGTACCTCACCGTCTCGGGCTGTCCGATGCGCGAGACGATCACCAACCGGGTGACCGACGCGGTCGCGAAGGTGCCCGGTGTCACCGGTGTCGAGGTCGAGCTCGACGTGATGAGCGACGAGCAGCGCAAGGAGCTCTCGCAGCTGCTGCGCGGCGGCGCGCCCGAGCGCGAGATCCCCTTCGCCAAGCCGGGCACGCTCACCCGGGTCTACGCGGTCGCCTCCGGCAAGGGCGGCGTCGGCAAGTCCTCGGTCACGGTCAACCTGGCGGCGGCGATGGCCGCGGACGGCCTCAAGGTCGCCGTGGTCGACGCCGACATCTACGGCCACAGCGTGCCCCGCATGCTCGGGGTCGAGGGCCGGCCCACCCAGGTCCAGGACATGATCATGCCGCCGTCGGCGAACGGCGTGAAGGTCATCTCGATCGGCATGTTCACCCCGGGCAACGCCCCGGTGGTGTGGCGCGGCCCCATGCTGCACCGCGCGCTGCAGCAGTTCCTGGCCGACGTGTACTGGGGCGACCTCGACGTCCTGCTGCTGGACCTGCCGCCCGGCACCGGCGACATCGCGATCTCCGTGGCCCAGCTGGTGCCCAACGCCGAGATCCTGATCGTCACCACCCCGCAGATGGCCGCCGCGGAGGTCGCCGAGCGGGCCGGCACCATCGCGCTGCAGACCCACCAGAAGATCGTCGGCGTCATCGAGAACATGTCGGGCATGCCCTGCCCGCACTGCGACGAGATGATCGACGTCTTCGGCACCGGCGGCGGCCAGACCGTCGCGGACGCCCTCACCCGGAGCGTCGGCGCCACCGTGCCGGTGCTCGGCTCGATCCCGATCGACGTCCGCCTGCGCGAGGGCGGCGACGACGGCCGCCCGGTCGTCCTGTCGAACCCCGAGTCCCCGGCCGGCGCCGCCCTGCGGTCCGTCGCGGGCAAGCTCGGCGGCCGCCAGCGCGGTCTGTCCGGCCTGTCCCTGGGCCTCACCCCCAAGAACAAGTTCTGATCCACTGGTCCGACCTACAGTGCAACCGCCGACCGGTCCCCTGACTTGCAGGGGACCGGTCGGCGGTTGTCGTTATTGCACACTGTTGGCTCCCCCATACTGCCCGGAGACGGCCCCAGCATCACGACCAGCCGGGCCGCTCACACCATTCAAGGGTCCGAATTTGCCTTGACTAAGTCCAAATTGGACTCTACAGTGTCCTCATCGTCCTACCTTCACGAGAGGGGCACCGTTGACCACCTATGCCTTCTGGAACAACAAGGGCGGCACCGGCAAGACGAGCCTTGCCTTCCAGGCACTGACGCTGTACGCCCAGGAGAACCCCGACAAGCGCATTCTCGCCCTGGACGTTTGCCCGCAGGCCAACCTCTCCGAGCTGCTCTACGGGGGGCTCGCATTCCGAGGCAGCGAGGTGCTGCTAGCCCGGCAGGGGGAGCCAAGGCGCCGCACCATCGGTGGATACTTCGAGCTGCGCCTGACCGCCCCGTTCGCTCCGCCGACCATCGTGACGGCCGACTACGTGTCGAAGCCGAACCAGTACAACCAGGCGATCCCGGAGAACATTGATCTGATCGCCGGCGACCCCCTGCTGGAGATGCAGGCAACCGCCATGTCGGCGTTGGCGAATACGTCGATTCCGACCACAAACTCATGGCTGCGGATTATCGACTGGATTAAGGACCTTCTCGAAGCGGCTGCCGATGACTACGACACGGTGTTCATCGACACAAACCCGTCTTTCTCGATGTACACCCAGGTTGCGCTTTCTGCCGCCGACAAGCTGGTCCTGCCCGTGATGGCCGATGACTCGTCGCGTCGCGCCATTCAGAACGCGTTCTCGCTGATCTACGGCCTTCGGCTTCCCTCTGAAATCTACACACAGTACGCGTTTGCGACTCGGCTGCGTGAGGCAGATCGAGACCTTCCACGAGTGCACCTGATCGCAAAGAACCGCCTCACCCAGTACATGGGTGCCGCCTCCGCGTACGCTGCCGTACTGCACTCCATCGACCGCGATATCGAAGCACTCATGGGGTCGACCCCTGAGATGTTCACCTTCAGCACAGTGGACGACGGAATTGTGGAGATCCGGGACTTCCAGACCGCCGGAGTTGTTGCGCAGGCCCGTGGATGCCCTCTTTATGCACAGAGGCCAGGAAAGCTGGACATCATGGGCCATCGCGTTCAGGTAAAGGCCGACTACCTGGCCAACTGCGTCGTGGACGCTAAGAAGCTGGTGGCTGCCCTCTAGGCCAAGCGAAGGGTCCGCACATAAAGCAACAAAGCTCGTAGCAGTAGGGGCTGTGGATCATATCCACAGCCCCTACTGCTACGAACTCGTAACACGATCTTGGTGATCGTTGCTGGTGGGGCGTGACCGATGTGACGATTCGTCCGGTCGTGATGGAGTGAGCAACAAGCCGTGGATCGTGGACGACGAGCTGTGGGCCCGGATCGAGCCGCTGCCGTCGGCCTGGCCGGAGCGGTCGCCGGGCCCTCACCCGGTAGATGACCGGCGTTGCCTGCAGGGCATCCTGTTCGTGCTCTACACCGGCATCACCTGGCAGCAGTTGCCGCCCGAGTTGGGCTTCGGCTCCGGGCAGACCTGCTGGCGCAGGCTCGGCCGTTGGCAGGAGGCTGGAGTGTTCGAGGCCCTGCACCGCATACTCCTGGCCGAGTTGAACGCGGCCGGACTGATCGACTGGACGCGCGCCTGCGTGGACGCCTCCCACGTACGCGCGAAAAAGGGGGCGAGGCCACCGGCCCGTCACCGGTCGACCGCCGCAAGGCCGGCAGCAAACACCACCTGATCAGCGACGGTGGCGGCATCCCGTTGCACGTGATCACCACCGCCGCCAACGTCAACGACGTCACCCAGACCCTCGCCCTGGTCGACGGCATCCCACCGGTCGCCGGCCGCGTCGGCCACCCCCGCAACCGCCCCGGCGCCCTGCTCGGCGACAAGGGCTACGACAGCAACCTCAACCGCCGCGAGCTGCGCAAACGCCGGATCCTGCCCGTCATCTCCCGCCGCGGCGAGCCCGACATCATCGGCCTCGGCAAGCTCCGCTACGTCGTCGAGCAGACCTTGGCCCAGCTCCACCAGTTCAAGCGCCTCGCCGTCCGCTGGGACCGTCAACGACTGGTGGTAGTCGTCCGCCTCGCCGATGTTGACGCCGTTGGCGGCGGTTTGCGTGACGGTGCTGCCGGACAGCGTCGAGTTCTGGGTGCCGTCGCCGAAGTCGGCGCCGGTGCCACCGGTATGGGGTGACGATGTCGTTGGTGAAGTTGATGTTGTTGCCGCGGACGACTTCCGGTGCGGCGGGCGTCTTCACTGGTACCCACGCGTCGGTCGCGGTCCACTGGATGCCCGCCTGGTTGTCGATGCAGCCAGCGGTCGTGGGGCGTTCCACGTCGTGTACTCGCCAGGAGCTCGGGCCGGGAGCTGGTCATGTCGGCGACTTGCGCGGTGTGGGTGCGGCCGTAGGGCGCAGGGCTCAGGCGGTGCCCTCGGCGCGGACGTCGTACTCCTGACGTGCGGCGAGGACTTCGCCTACGTGCTCCACCGACCACTGGGTGAGTACGCGCAGTGGTCCCCGCAGGGTCTGGCCGAGGGGGGTCAGGTCGTACTCGACGTGGGGCGGCACCTCGGGATACACGGTCCGCCGGACCAGTCCGTCGCGTTCGAGCGTGCGCAGCGTCTGGGTGAGCATCTTCTCGCTCACTCCGGCCAGCCGCTGCCGCAACCGGGTGAACCGGCAGGCTCCGTGCTTGCCGAGCTCTCCCAGCACGAGCACCGCCCACTTGCTGCCGATCTGGTCGAGCAGGTCGCGCGAGGGGCAGCCGCGCGTGTACGGGTCCCATGACGCCATGGGACCCGTCACATTCTCGGCGGTCGCCATTCCACTCACCTCGATACTTTCCCGTAGGTGGTCACCTTACCAATAAGTGGCTACTTACCGATGGAGAGTGAGCAGGTCAATCTGGGGTTCGTCACGCCGCGAGGAGAGTTCGCGGCAGGAAGGGGCGATCTCATGTCCATCGTCGTCACCGGAGCCTCAGGCCAGTTGGGCAGGCTCACCGTCGAGGCGCTGCTGCGGCGCGGAGTCCCGGCCGCGGACATCGTCGCGACCGGACGGGACACCGCACGCATCGAAGACCTCGGCCACCGCGGCGTCGTGGTGCGCCGGGCGGACTTCGCGGAGCCGGACAGCCTCGCGGCGGCGTTCCAGGGAGCGGATCGGCTGCTGCTGGTGTCCACCACCGCCGTGGATGAGCGGTCGGCCAACCACCGCCGGGCCGTCGACGCGGCAGTGGCGGCCGGCGTGTCGCTGGTGGCGTACACGAGCATGACGCAGGCCGACACGGCGACCAGCATCCTGGCCCGCACCCACCGCGCCACCGAGGAGTACCTGCGCGAACGCGAGGTCCCCAGCACACTGCTGCGCAACAGCTGGTACCTGGAGAACTACACCGCCCAACTGCCCCTGTTCCGCCGGCACGGGACGGTGATCGGAGCCGCGGGCAAGGGCAGGATCAGCGCCGCGTCACGCGCCGACTACGCGGAGGCCGCCGCCGTCGTGCTGACCACCGAGGGCCACGCGGGCGCGGTGTACGAGCTGGGTGCGGACGAGGCGTTCACCCTGGCCGAGCTGGCGGAGGCGGTCTCGGCGGCCACCGGGGAGCCGATCGCCTACACCGATCTGCCCGCGGACCGGCTCAGCGAGGCGCTGACCGGGGTCGGCCTGCCCGCCGAACTGGCGCACGTCCTCGCCGACGCCGACCTCGGGATGAGCCGCGGCGAGCTGTACACGGGATCCGGCGACCTCAGCCGCCTGATCGGCCGGCCGGCCACCGCCCTGTCCGACGCCATCGCCGCCGCGCTGCGCTGACCGTCCGCTCGCCCCCGCGGCCGTCGCACCCGGACCGCCGCGAGGCGCTCACCCCTCGTTCCATGACCGCGTACGACCCTGCCATCACCCGGAAAGTTGCCGACCATGTCCTCCCGCACAGTTCCCCCGCACACCGCGTCCACCCGTGCCGCGTCCGCCCGTACGACCGTCCGCGTCATGGGGCGGCGCGCGCTCGTCACCCTTACCGCCACCTCCGCGGCCCTGACCGCGTTCACGCTTCCCGCGACCGCCGCCACCCCCGGTGACCCCGCCCCCGCCCACGCCTCCCAGGGCGGGAACGGCGACCGGGCGATCACCCTCGACGGCAGCCGCGCGTTCCCCGAAAGCGTGGCGGCCGACCGCCACTTCGTCTACGCCAGCAGCATCGGCGACGGCACCGTCTACCGGGGACGCCCCGGGGCGGCCACGCTCGAACCCTTCCTGCCGGCCGGCCAGGACGGCCGCACCCAGGCCACCGGCATCAAGATCACCGGCAACCGCCTGCTGGTCGCCGGCGCGTTCACCGGGCGCTTCTTCGTCTACAGCACTTCCGGGAGGCTCGTCTCGGCCTACACCGTCCCCGACACCGGCGAACAGACCCTCGTCAACGACGCGGCCGTGGCCCCCAACGGGGACGTCTACATCACCGACTCACTGCGCGCCGTGGTCTACCGGATTCCGACCGCCGAGGTGGACGGCCCCGCCACCGGCGCCCACCGGACCCTGCAGGTGGCCTACCACCTGCCGGACTACGTGGCCGGCCAGTCCAACGCCAACGGCATCACCACCGCCCCCGACGGCACGTCGCTGATCATCGGCTACTGGTACAGCGGCGCCCTCTACCGGCTCGACCTCACCACCGGCGGCGTCCGCAGGATCGACGCACCGCCGCTGCCCAGCGCCGACGGCATCGTCCGGCAAGGAAACACCCTGTACGTCGCGCGTTCGGTGAACAACGAGGTCACCGAACTGCGACTGTCCGCCGGGAGCACCCGGGCAGTCGTCGTCTCCGAACGCACCTTCCCAGGCGCCGACACCACCACCGGCGTCGCCGTGAGCGGGGGCCGGCTGCTGGTGACCAACTCCCAGATGGACACCTACCTCTACGGCGAACCGCTGACCAGCCCGGCCTTCACCATCGAGAGCCTGCCGCTGCGCTGAGGTCCGGTCGGGGACGCCCGACGCGCGCGGCGCGGGCTGCCGGTGTAGAGCACGAACAGGATGCCCTGCAGGCAACGCCGGTCATCTACCGGGCGAGGGCCCGGCGACCGCTCCGGCCAGGTCGACAGCAGCGGCTCGATCCGGGCCCACAGCTCGTCGTACACGATCCACGGCTTGTTGCTCACTCCATCACGACCGGACGAATCGTCACATCGGCCACGCCCCACCAGCAACGATCACCAAGATCGTGTTACGAGTTCTACGAGCTTCGTTGCGATCATCCTGGGTCTTCGGGGGCGGCCCCAATGCGGCTGACGGCCCCACGACGGCCTAGCGGCCCGAGCGACCCGATTCCACCGCAGGTCAGAGGGGCATCCTGCCTCAGTTGAACAAATTCTGGCGGACGCGCAGGGGGGCGGGGCCGCACCGCGGGAGGCACACCGTGCCGTCCCATCGTGCGGACCCCGCGCCCCTGCGTGCTGCCCGGATGCCTCGGCCCGCCGGTGGCCGGTCAGCGGCCGTCGTAGGCGGTGAGGTCCGGGACGACGCCGAAGCCGACCCCGTAGGCGCTGATGCCGCGGCCGTAGGCGCCGAGCAGGACGCCCGGGGCCTCGCCGGCCAGCACCCAGCCGTACTCGGACTCGCGGTAGCGGAAGGGCTGCGGCAGGCCGTTCACCGGCAGGGTGAGGGAGGACCAGCCGGGACCCTCCAGGTCGTCCGCGAGGTCCCAGGCGAGCCCGGTCTGCTGGTCGAGCCAGTCCTGCCGCAGCGAGCGGTCGAGCTGGCCCGGCGGCACGGTGGCGATCAGGCCGGAGCCGGCCAGCCAGGCGGCGGAGGAGGCGGAGGTCGCCTCCAGCGTGCCGGTGTTGTCGGCGCTGCGGCGGCCGGGGCGGCGGGCGACGGTCACCACCACGGCGAAGCGGCCGGCCTCCCGCGACCCGTACGGTCTGGCGGGCTCGTCGCCGTGGCCGAGCGAGCCGTAGTCGGTGCCGGCGCCCTGGCCTGCGCGGCCCGCGCCGACCGGGAACGGCCAGCGGCGGCCCGTCCAGCCCTCGTCGAGCCCGTACCAGGGGAAGTCGGCCTCCAGGTAGGGCGCCAGCGGGTCGGCGGATCCGGCCCGGGCACCCACCACGGGCGCCGTCCGCCCGCCCTGGGCGACCGTCCCGCCCGCTCGGCTCGTCACGTCCATCGCCGGCCTCCTCCGTGCACCTGTCTCCTGCGGCGGCGTTCCATGGTGGCGCACCGGGCGCGCCGCCGGGGTGCGGTCGGCCGCCGACACGTCGTGGCGTGACCGACGGCACAGTGGATCCGGCGTGCGGTCAACCTGAACACCATAGCGGCGCGGACGCCGACGCCCCGCCCGGAGAAGGGGCCCGGGCGGGGCGTGGGAAGGTGCGCGGCGGCGCGCGGCCGCACCGGGTCGTGTCAGGTGGCGTCCAGGTCGAACGGCGGGCGCTCACCGGCGGCGAGCGGCGCACTCGTCTCGGCGGGGGCGCTCTTGGTGAGGTCCGGGGTGGCGGCGACCCGCCGCGGCGCCTCGTCGTTGAGGGCGGACTTGAAGTCGAGGCCGTCCTTGAGCTCCTTGAAGCCCAGCGGGTCCTCGTTGCCGCCCATCAGCTGCTTGCGGACGAAGGTCTTCGGGTGCAGGTCGGTGAACTCGAAGTCCTGGAACTCCGGGCCCAGCTCGCTGCGGATGTCGTCCTTGGCGCTGTCCGCGAAGGACCGGACCTTGCGGATGAAGCCCATGGTGTCCTGGATGAGCTTCGGCAGCTTGTCCGGCCCGAAGATCACGATGGCCATGACGGCCAGCGCGACGACCTCCAGTGGGCCTATGTCACTGAACACGTACGCTCCCAGCTCCTGATGGACAACCCGACGAGCTCGGCGGCAGCCGTCGCCACCAGGGTAATGGCCGCCGGCCGGTCTGTGACCCCGCCACCTGCGGATCGCGGTCCAGACCACCCGGCGGCCCGGTGCGTGCGCCCCGACGGAGCAGCGCGCGCGTGACCTAACGGAGCAGGTTGTGCGGGCCGAGGCGGTTCACGCCGGCGTCGGCCGGGCCGGGCTGGGGGAGGTAGCCGGGCGGCGCCGAGGCCATGGCGGGGACCGGGAAGTCGGCCGGCAGCTGCGCGTTGACCGGGACGGCGGCGCCGCCCGGGTTGCTCACCGGGCTGACCCGGGTGCCGTGCTGGTCCTCGCCGCCGACGGCCGAGGGGCCGCCCACACCGGCCAGGGTGACCGCGGCCACCGAGAAGGCACCGGCCGCGGCGAACACGAAGCGGCGCCCGAACGGCGTCGGGCCGGGCCGGGCCGCCGCCGCGGCGGGCTCGGGCAGCACGCCCGTACGTCCGCGGGAGGGCTGCTCGGCGCGGCGTCCGCGCGGCTCGGTGAGGCTGCGCAGCGCGGCCGCCGGACGGGCGGCGGAGGGCACCAGGGAGAGCCGGTTGCCCGGCGTCGGCAGCACCGGCCGGCCGGCCCGCGGGTCGACCCCGGGGATCGGCGTCTCGGCGCCGAGCGCGCCCGAGCCGAAGGAGGCGCCGGCGCCGCGGCCGAAGGAGCCGCCGGTGAGCCGGCTGCCGCCGAGGGTGCCGGGGACGGCCGGCATGCCGCCGCCCGGGCCGGAGCCGTCCTCGTCCTCGGGCAGGGCGGCGACGGCGAGCAGCCGCGCCATCAGCGTCGAGGATGGGCCCGGGTTGTCGGTGCGGGTCAGCAGGTGCTTGACCGCGCGGCCCTCGTCGGCCTCGGCGAGGCAGTCGGGGCAGGTGGCGAGGTGCGCCTGGACGCGCTCGCGGGAGTCGTGGCCGAGTTCGCCGTCGAGGTAGGCGGAGAGGCGGTCGCCGAGATGGTGCTCCTCCGTGGGCTCGGCGGGGCGCACGGCGACGGCCCACGGTGCGGCGGGCTCGGCGGCGGGGTGCTCCGCCGGGACGGCGGGGGCCTGCGGGTGGTCGGCCCGGCGGCCGAGCTGGGCCCAGGAGGGACCGCGCCGGGACCGGCCGGTCGGCTCGGGCCCGCCCTGGTGGGCGTCGGCGTTCACGAGCCCCTCCGGTCCAGACCGCCCGGGGAGCCGGGATCGGCGCCGACCGGGACGGGCTCGGCGGAGCCGCCGCGGCGCAGCCGGCCCGGGGCGACGCCCGGCGCCCGGTGCTTGAGGGCGGCGCGCAGGTGCGAGCGGCCGCGGTGGATCCGGCTGCGGACCGTCCCGAGCTTGACCCCGAGGGTGGCCGCGATCTCCTCGTAGGAGAGGCCTTCGATGTCGCACAGCACCACGGCGGCGCGGAACTCGGGGGCGAGGGTGTCGAGCGCCTGCTGGACGTCGGCGTCGAAGTGGGTGTCGCTGAAGTGCTGGGCCGGGCTGGGCTCGCGGCTGGGGAGGCGCTCGGCGGCGTCCTCGGCGAGGGCGTCGAAGCGGATCCGCTGGCGGCGGCGCACCATGTCCAGGAACAGGTTGGTGGTGATGCGGTGCAGCCAGCCCTCGAAGGTGCCGGGGGTGTAGGTGGAGAGCGAGCGGAAGACCCGGACGAAGACCTCCTGCGTGAGGTCCTCGGCGTCGTGCTGATTGCCCGTCAGCCGGTAGGCCAGGCGGTAGACCCGGGCGCTGTGCGCCTCGACGATCTCCTCCCAGGTCGGCGGGGTCCAGCTCTGCGCGTCGGGGCCCTCGGCGAAGGTCGCGAGCGCGGCCGGCTCGGCCGCGGCCCGGGCCGCCTCGGTGGTCGCGTCCTGGGGGGAGTGCGCGGGCTGGTTCATCACGGGCTTCGGCGTACGGGCCGACGAGGTGCGGCGTGGATCGCGCTGCACGGGGACGTCGCCCTCGGCCACACCTCCTCGGTCGGCTCTTCTGCCCAGCAGGGCCACCACCATATCCACCTCGCCCGTCAGATCCGGATAAAGTGCACGACCCCCTCCGCCGCCGCCCCGGCGGGGCGGCGCGGACGGCGTCGTGCGCACCCCGATCGCCAAGTCCTGTTCCCATCAACGGCCCGCCGCCGAACGCGGTTCCCGGTCGGCCAGTAATCTGTGGCTGAAAATGTCGACATCGGGTCGGCATCAGGCGCTCCGGAGAGGCAGCCATCACCGAGTTCGGGCCCGAGCGGGCGGCTCTCGCCGACACCTACGTCGGCGAGGACGCGGTGCTGACCTACGCCCGGGCCCAGTCGGCGCGGGCCGGAATACGCGCGATCGGGCCGAGCGGCGGGGCCTTCCTGCGGCTGCTGGCGGCCGCGCTGGACGCCAAGTCGGTCGCCGAGATCGGCACCGGCACCGGCGTCTCGGGGGTCTACCTGCTGCGCGGGATGCGGCCGGACGGCGTGCTGACGACCGTCGACACCGAGCCGGTGCGCCAGCAGTGCGCGCGGGAGGCGTACCTCGCGGCCGGCTTCGCCCCCAACCGGGCGCGGTTCATCCCGGGCCGGGCGCTGGACGTGCTGCCGCGGCTCGCGGACGGCCAGTACGACCTGGTGTTCTGCGACGGTGACCCGGCCGAGTCCCGCGCCTACCTCGCAGAATCGTTGCGGTTGCTGCGGCCGGGCGGGATCGTCTGCTTCGAGGGGGTCTTCCAGGAGGGCCGGTTGGCCGAACCGGACCTCGACGACCCGCAGACCCACGCGGTGCGCGAGCTCGTCCGGGACGTCCGGGAGAGCGACCGGCTGCTGCCCGCGCTGCTGCCGGTCAGCGACGGGCTGCTCTGCGCCGTCAAGCGCTGACAGGGCGTCCGGCGGGCGTGTCGGCCGGATCCCGCAGGTCGGTCCCGCAGGTCGGCCGCCGGGCCGTCCCGCCGTGGGCCGCGCAGGTGTCCGGGCACGGCACAGGGCCCGGATTCTGGCGCGAATCCGGGCCCTGTCGGCATCTCCAGGAGATGAGGGGAGCACCCGCTGCGGTCAGCCGCAGGCCTTCTTCAGGGCCTCGCCCAGGGCATCCGCCTCATCGGGCGTCAGCTCCACCACCAGGCGACCGCCGCCCTCGAGCGGAACTCGCATGATGATGCCCCGCCCCTCTTTGGTGACCTCGAGCGGGCCGTCACCCGTCCGCGGCTTCATGGCCGCCATGCTCGTTCCCCTTCCTGCAACCGCTCAGCTACGTACCGGAGGTCCGTCCACCACCGGTATCGAACGCATTGATCGGAAGCCATTATCCCGCATCCCGCACCCCGATGACCAACATCACTCTCCGCGCAACCGTGCCCGCACCCGCCCAAACCGTCCGAAAACCTGCCCGAAGCCCCATTTCGCCGGTGCCCGGCACGACATTCGAAGGTGCGGTACCTCACACTCCCCAGCCGGCCCCGCGCTCCGTCATGCTGAGTCCGTGGCCGAGGCCACGAGCCGCGGCGCCGCCGTGCCACCCACCACGACCAGGGGAGCCCTCACCCGATGTCCGACTCCGTGCTGTACGAGCTCGACGGCGGCCTGGCCGTCATCACCATCAACCGCCCGGACGCGATGAACGCGCTCGACACGGCGACCAAGGTGGCGCTGCGCGACACCGTCACCGAGGCCGCGAACGACCCGGCGGTGCGGGCCGTGCTGCTGACCGGCGCCGGGGACCGGGCGTTCTGCGTCGGGCAGGACCTCAAGGAGCACCTGGGCCTGCTCAAGCGGGCCGATGAGACCGGCGAGGGCGCGCTGAAGACCGTCTCCGAGCACTACAACCCGCTGCTGCGGGCGCTCGCCGGGATGGCCAAGCCGACCGTGGCCGCGGTGAACGGGGTGGCGGCCGGTGCGGGCGCCGGGCTGGCCTTCGCCTGCGACTTCCGGATCGTCGCCGACACCGCCGGCTTCAACACCTCCTTCGTCGGCGTCGCGCTGACCGCAGACTCGGGCGTCTCCTGGACGCTGCCGCGGCTGGTCGGCCACGCCCGCGCCACCGAACTGCTGATGCTCCCCCGCACGGTGAAGTCGGACGAGGCGCTCGGCCTGGGCCTCGCCACCAGGGTGGTGCCGACCGCCGAACTCGCCGCCACCGCACGGGCCTTCGCCGCGGAGCTGGCGGCCGGCCCGACGGTGGCCTACGCCGCCGTCAAGGAGTCGCTGGCGTACGGCGCCTCGCACTCCTTCGGCGAGCTGCTGGAGAAGGAGGACGAGCTGCAGACCCGGGCCGGCGAGAGCGAGGACCACCGGATCGCCGTCCGGGCCTTCGTCGCCAAGGAGAAGCCGGCCTACGTCGGACGCTGACCGGCGGCCGCCCCGCGCGCGTGACAGTCCGCCAGGTGGTCGTCGACCAGGCCGCAGGCCTGCATCAGCGCGTAGGCGGTGGTCGGGCCGACGAAGCGGAAGCCGCGCTTCTTGAGCTCCTTGGCCAGTGCGGTGGACTCCGGGGTCACGGCCGGCACCTCGGCGAGCGTGCGGGGGGCCGGCCGGGCCGGGCCGGCGGCGAACCGCCAGACCAGCTCGTCCAGGCCGCCGTCCAGGTCGAGGGCGGCGCGGGCGTTGGCCACCGTCGCCTCGATCTTGGCCCGGTTGCGGATGATGCCGGTGTCCTGCAGCAGCCGCTCGGTGTCGGCCGGACCGTAGGCGGCGACCGCGGCGATGTCGAAGCCCGCGAACGCGGCCCGGAAGCCCTCCCTGCGGCGCAGGATGGTGATCCAGGACAGCCCGGACTGGAAGGCCTCCAGGCTGATCCGCTCGAACAGGGCGGCGTCGCCGTGCACCGGCCGGCCCCACTCGGTGTCGTGGTAGAGGCGGTAGTCGTCCGCGGACTCGCCCCAGCCGCAGCGCAGCAGCCCGTCCGGGCCGAGGACGGCGCCGGTCACGACTGCTCCGGGCCGTGCTTCTTGAACAGGTCGGCGCGCGGGTCCGCGGGCCGCTCGTCGGCCGTCCGCCCGTCGGCCGCCTGCTCCGGCAGCGGCTCGTCCTGCGGCTGCGCGGCCGGCGCCGTCCGGGGCTCGGCGGGCTCGGCGGGCTCGGCGGGCTCGGCGGGCTCGACCACCGCGGCGAAGGCCTCCAGCCCCGGCAGCGGCTCGTCCTGCGGCTGCCCGGGCGCCGGCTCCACCGCGCCCCGGACGACCGCGGCGGCCTCCAGCTCGGCGATCCGCGCGTCCCGCAGCGAGAGCTCCGCGCCGAGCCGGTCGAGCACGTTGTCGACCTCGTCCATGCGGTAGCCGCGCAGCGCCATCGGCAGCCGCAGTTCGTCCACGTCGTGCCGGCCGAGCGGCCGGTCCTGCGGCAGCCGGGCGGTGATCCGGTCGGGCAGCGCCTCCGGAAGCGTGCCGCCGCCACCGAGCGCCACCAGCGCCGCACCGCCGACCACCACGGCCATCGCCGCCACGATCACCCAGAACACGAGCCGCCTCCGTCGGTCACCGGCCCGTCTCCGGCAATGGTGGGATCATGGTCCCCGGACAGGCCGGGGCCCATCATTGCACCCGGGCGAGCTGTGGAGGAGATTCCGGTGGCACTGCGCCTTGGCCCGCGCGAGTTCGGCGACGACGAGCTGGTGATCATGGCGATCGTCAACCGCACCCCGGACTCCTTCTTCGACCGGGGTGCGACCTTCGCCGACGAGGCCGCCTTCGCCGCCGCCGACCGCGCGATGGCCGAGGGTGCGGCGATCCTGGACATCGGCGGGGTGAAGGCCGGCCCCGGCGAGGAGGTCACCGTCGAGGAGGAGCTGCGCCGCACCGTGCCGTTCGTCGCCGAGCTGCGCAAGCGCCACCCGGACGCGGTGATCAGCGTGGACACCTGGCGGCACGAGGTCGGCGAGGCGGTCTGCGAGGCCGGCGCCGACCTGCTGAACGACGCCTGGGGCGGCGTGGACCCGAAGCTCGCCGAGGTCGCCGCCCGGTACGACGCCGGCCTGGTCTGCACCCACGCGGGCGGCGCCGAGCCGCGCACCCGGCCGCACCGGGTCGGCTACGAGGACGTGATGGCCGACATCCTGGCGGTCACCCTGGGCCTCGCGGAACGCGCGGTGGAGCTCGGCGTGCGGCGGGACGCCGTGGTCATCGACCCGGGCCACGACTTCGGCAAGAACACCCGGCACTCGCTGGAGGCCACCCGGCGGCTGCCGGAGATGACCGCGACCGGCTTCCCGGTGCTGGTCTCGCTCTCCAACAAGGACTTCGTCGGGGAGACCCTGGACCGGCCGGTCGACGAGCGGCTGCTCGGCACCCTCGCCACCACGGCGGTCTCGGCCTGGCTGGGCGCGCAGGTCTACCGGGTGCACCAGGTCGCCGAGACCCGGCAGGTGCTGGACATGGTGGCCTCGATCCGCGGCACCCGGCCCCCGGCGGTGGCCCGCCGGGGGCTCGCGTAGGCCCTCGGCCCGGCCGTCAGATCCGGGTGCCGTTCGGGCGGCGGGTCTCCGCCAGGATCTTGAGGACGTCGTCGACGTCGTCCACCACGTGGAAGAGGTCGAGGTCCTGGGGCGAGGCCTTGCCCTCGGCGATGAGGGTGTTCTTCAGCCAGTCGACCAGGCCGCCCCAGTAGGCGGTGCCGAAGAGGATCACCGGGAACCTGGTGACCTTGCGGGTCTGGACGAGGGTGAGCGCCTCGAACAGCTCGTCCAGGGTGCCGAGCCCGCCGGGCAGCACCACGAAGCCCTGCGCGTACTTCACGAACATCGTCTTGCGGACGAAGAAGTACCGGAAGTTCAGGCCCAGGTCGACGAACTCGTTGAGGCCCTGCTCGAAGGGCAGCTCGATGCCGAGTCCGACCGAGAGGCCGCCCGCCTCGGAGGCGCCGCGGTTGGCCGCCTCCATGGCGCCGGGGCCGCCGCCGGTGATGACGGCGTAGCCGGCCTCGGCCAGGGCCCGGCCGATGGCCACGCCCGCGGCGTACTCGGTGGAGTCGACCGGGGTCCGGGCGGAGCCGAAGACGCTGACGGCGGCCGGGAGTTCGGCGAGCGCGCCGAAGCCCTCGACGAACTCCGAGGTGATCCGCAGCACCCGCCAGGGGTCGGTGTGCAGCCAGTCGGTCGGGCCGGTGGTGTCCAGCAGACGCTGGTCCGTGGTGCTGGTGCCGACCTGGTCGCGGCGGAGCAGCACCGGGCCCTTCTGCTTCTCGGGCCAGGGCTTCTTGGGCGCGGGCGCGTCGACTTCTTCGGGACCGTGCCCGTAGTGCTTTACGTCTCCAGTGCCTGTCATGGCGAAACCCTACGCCCGCCGTCCACCGAATACGGCGAACGGCGGGTGGCGGCAGGGTGGACGTCAGGCGCCGGTCAGCCAGGCCGCGAGGCGTCGTTCGACCTCGGCGATCGCGCTCAGCGAGCAGTGCTCGTCGCGCTTGTGGGCGAGGTTCGGGTCGCCCGGCCCGTAGTTGACGGCGGGCACGCCGAGGGCGCTGAACCGGGCGACGTCCGTCCAGCCGAACTTGGCCCGGGCCTCACCGCCGACCGCGGCCAGGAAGGCCCGCGCGGCGGGGCGGTCGAGGCCGGGCAGCGCGCCGGGGGCGGTGTCGGTGACGCGGAGCTCGTGACCCGCGAAGACCTCGCGGACGTGGTCGGCCGCCTGCTGCTCGCTGCGGTCGGGCGCGTAGCGGAAGTTGACCTGCACGGTGCACTCGTCGGGGATGACGTTGCCCGCGACGCCGCCGTCGATCCGGGTGGCGTTGAGGCCCTCGCGGTACTCCAGGCCGTCGATCAGCACCCGCCGCGGCTCGTACTCGGCGAGCCGGCGCAGCACCTCGACGGCCTTGTGGATGGCGTTGTCGCCGAGCCAGCTGCGGGCCGAGTGGGCGCGGGTGCCGGTGAGCACGATCTCGGCGCGCAGGGTGCCCTGGCAGCCGCCCTCGACGACGGCGCCGCTGGGCTCCATGAGCACCGCGAAGTCGGCGGCCAGCCAGTCGGGGTGCTCCTTGGCGAGGTGGCCGAGGCCGTTGCGGGTGGCCTCGACCTCCTCGCAGTCGTAGAAGACGAAGGTGAGGTCGTGGTTCGGCTCGGTGAGGGTGGCGGCGAGCCGCAGCTGCACGGCGACGCCGGACTTCATGTCGGAGGTGCCGCAGCCGTACAACAGGTCGCCCTCGACGCGGGAGGGCAGGTTGTCGGCGATCGGCACGGTGTCCAGGTGGCCGGCGAGCAGCACCCGCTCGGCGCGGCCGAGGTTCGTCCGGGCGACGACGTTGTTGCCGTGGCGGTCGACCGTGAGGTGGGGCAGCGCCCGCAGCGCGTTCTCGACGGCGTCGGCCAGCGCCTGCTCGTCGCCGCTGACGGACGGGAAGTCGACCAGCTGCGCGGTCAGCGCACCGCCGTCGAGGGACAGGTCGAGGGGCGTGTTCGGGCTGCTCATGGTGGTTTAGCGTATCGGTGCCGCGGCCCGCCACGACGGGTGGCGCAACCGCCCGGGGCCGGTGGGCCGTCGGAGTGGGTACGGTGTGCGCACAGCGATCGAGAGGGGCACTGGTGGCCGGAATGGCGGAGGGCGGGGCGGACGGTTCCACGGCGTCGGGACGGCGCCGCCGGCCGCGGCTGCTGCGCCGGGTGCTGATCGGCCTGGTGGCGGTGGCGCTGGTCGCGGGCCTGGTGCTGTACCTCAACCGGGACCGGCTGATCGTGCCGCCGGAGGGCTGCCGGATCACCACCGCGGCGGGCACCGGGACGCTGGACCTGGCGCAGGCCGCCAACGCCTCGACGATCACCGCGGTGGCGATGTCCCGCGGCCTGCCGGAGCGGGCGGTGACGATCGCGCTGGCCACCGCGATGCAGGAGTCCAAGATCCACAACCTCACCGGCGGCGACCGCGACTCGATCGGCTTGTTCCAGCAGCGCCCGTCCCAGGGCTGGGGCACCGCGGAGCAGATCAAGGACCCGGTGTACGCCACCAACAAGTTCCTGGACAGCCTGGTGAAGGTGCCCGGGTACGCCCGGATGCCGCTGACCGACGCCGCGCAGCAGGTGCAGAAGAGCGGCTTCCCGCAGGCGTACGCCAAGCACGAGTCCAACGCGATGCTGGTGACCTCGGCGCTGACCGGCCGCGAGCCGGCCGCGCTCGACTGCGTGGTGCACGACCTGGCCGAGCCGGTCGCCGCGGCCGCCTCCGCCTCCGGTTCGCCCTCGGCCTCGCCGTCGGGCGGGCCGCGCCCGGCGGACGTCGGCGAGAAGGTCCGCCGCGAGTTCGGGCGGATGGTGGCGGTGTCGGACGCGCCGAAGGCGCCCAAGGACGCGCGGGCGGTGCTGGCGCTGAGCCCGCAGGGCTCGGCCTCGACCGACTCCGGCGCGGAGGGCCAGAAGCAGTCGGGCTGGGCGGTGGCCCAGTGGGCGGTGGCGCACGCGCAGGAGCTCGGCATCGGCGCGGTCTCCTACGACGGGCGGGTGTGGCGCTTCGACCGGCCCGCGGACGGCTGGCAGGCGAAGGGCGCGGACGACCGGGCGGACCGGGTGCTGGTTACCCTCGGGGCGCCGTGACCGCGGTGACGGTGCGTTGACGAACCCGTGAGCGGGTGTCGACCCGGCGGGTGACGGCGGTCAACGGCGGTGGACCGCCCGGCGCTCGGCCGCGGGCCGCGGCGCGGGCCGGCCGGAGTGGTGCCGGCACCCGCCGCGACAAGGGAAGTGACGGTTCTTCACCCACCCCCGCGGGGACGGGTGCCGGGTGCGGCGCAAAGACGATCGTCCGATCTTTGCCTGCCCTTTACCTTCGGCGGGCGAAACCTTCCCGACTCCCGAGCGGTATTCACGTCGTCCGCCCGACGGACGGCCATGTCCTCTCGTCTTAGGAGCACCATGTCTCACCCCCTCACGCGCCGGATCGCCCAGGCCGCACTGCTCGTCGCGGCCGGCGCGACGCCCCTGATCGCGGCCGGCTCCGCCTCGGCCGCCGACCTGGTGCCGCAGGGGACCGACCTGGGATCCGGCCTCACCCAGCTCGACTCCCCCTCCGGCACCGTGCAGGGCGCCGCCCACGAGCTCGGCCAGTCCGCGGGCGCCACCGGCGCCGCCACGGTCGCCACCGGCGTCCCGGCCGCGGGCGACGCCGCCGGCCACACCGTCGCCTCCGCGCTGCCGGACGCCGACACGGCCCTCGGCCCGGTGACCAACACCGCCGGCAAGACCACCGCCGCCACCGGCGCCCTCACCACCGTGGCCGGCCGGGTCGCCCCCGCGCTGGTCGACCGGGCGGGCCCCGCGGTCGCCGAGAAGGTGCTGCCCGCGGTGCCCGGCACCCGCAGCGCCCGCGCCGGCGGCCCGCTCGGCACCGTCACCGGCGCGCTGCCCACCAGCGGCCTGCCCACCGGCACCCTGACCAGCGCACTGCCCACCGGCGGCATCCCGCAGGCGCTGCCCGGCGCGGACGCCCTCGGCACCCTGACCGGCTCGCCGGCCGCGGCCAACCGCCTGGGCGGCGTGCCCTCGCTCGGCTCCAACCCGACCGACCTGCTGGGCGGCGTGCTCGGCGGCACCCCGCTCGGCGGCCTGCTCGGCGGCATCGGCGGCTGACCGCACCACCCGCCGCACGCCGAAGGGCCGGCCCCCGAGCGAGGGGCCGGCCCTTCGTCCGCCGGTCTCCGGCGTCAGCCGCCGAGCCGGG
Source organism: Kitasatospora sp. NPDC093679 (assembly GCF_040683455.1). Classification (NCBI taxonomy): domain Bacteria; kingdom Bacillati; phylum Actinomycetota; class Actinomycetes; order Kitasatosporales; family Streptomycetaceae; genus Kitasatospora; species Kitasatospora sp. NPDC093679. Next base: position 22,566 of record NZ_JBFBDW010000062.1, on the reverse strand, counting down.
CCACGGCCGCGCGGACCCGCTCGTCGGTGGCGGTGAACGCCACCCGCACGTGCCGGTCGCCGGCCGGCCCGTAGAAGTCGCCCGGCGCCACCAGGATGCCCAGCTCGGCGAGCTCCGCCACCGTCTCCCAGCACGGCCGGCCCCGGGTCGCCCACAGGTAGAGGCTGGCCTCCGAGTGCTCGATGGTGAAGCCGTGCGCCTCCAGGGCGCCGCGCAGCGCCGTGCGCCGGGCCGCGTAGCGGGCCCGCTGCTCGGCCACGTGCGCGTCGTCCGCGAGCGCCGCGGCGGTCGCCGCCTGCACCGGGGCTGGCACGATCATGCCGCCGTGCTTGCGGACCTCCAGCAGCTCCCGGACGACGACCTCGTCGCCGGCCACGAAGGAGGCCCGGTAGCCGGCCAGGTTGGACCGCTTGGAGAGCGAGTGGACGGCCAGCAGGCCCTCGTGGGAGCCGCCGCACACCTCGGGGTGCAGCACCGACACCGGCTCGGCCTCCCAGCCGAGCTCCAGGTAGCACTCGTCGCTGACCAGCAGCGCGCCGTGCTCGCGGGCCCAGGCGACCGCGCGGCGCAGCTCGTCCGCGGCGAGCACCCGGCCGGTCGGGTTGGACGGCGAGTTCAGCCAGAGCAGCCGCACCCGGGAGCCGTCGAGCTCGTCGACGTCCTCGTACGCCACCGGTTCGGCGCCGCACAGCCGGGCACCCACCTCGTACGTCGGATAGGCCAGCCGCGGGTACGCCACCTGGTCGCCCGGGCCGAGGCCGAGCTGGCCGGGCAGCCAGGCCACCAGCTCCTTGGAGCCGACGGTCGGCAGGACGGCCTTCGGGCCGATCTCGGCGCCGCAGCGGCGGTTCAGCCAGCCGGCGATCGCCTCGCGCAGCTCCGACGGGCCCCAGACGGTCGGATAGCCGGGGGTGTCCGTGCTGGCGGCCAGCGCCTTCTGGATCACCTCGGGCACCGGGTCGACCGGGGTGCCGACGGAGAAGTCGCACAGCCCGTCCGGGTGCGCGAGGGCGGTCCGCTTGTACGGCTCCAGCCGGTCCCACGGGAAGACCGGAAGCAGCTCGGAAACGCGGCGCGCCGCCCCCGGGTGGCCCGGGAACGGCGCGCGCGCGGTGTGATGGGTGCTCACGACTCAGTTGTCACCGATCAGTGTCGTCAGTGGTCGGCGTTCTGCGGCGGCAGGGCCGCGATGAACGGGTGGTCCTTCTCGATCAGGCCGAGCTTCGAGGCACCACCGGGCGAACCGAGGTCGTCGAAGAACTCGACGTTCGCCTTGTAGTAGTCCTTCCACTCCTCCGGAGTGTCGTCCTCGTAGAAGATCGCCTCGACCGGGCAGACCGGCTCGCAGGCGCCGCAGTCGACACACTCATCCGGGTGGATGTAGAGGGAGCGCTCGCCCTCGTAGATGCAGTCAACCGGGCACTCTTCGATGCACGCCTTGTCCTTGACGTCGACACAAGGCTGCGCGATGACGTAGGTCACGCTGTCGTTCCTCCTCGGCAGGGCCGGCGGCCCAAACTGTTTGCTTGCGTGCGCGGGTGAGCGCGGCGTCGTCGATGCCCGCCCCTAGTATCGCGGGTCGGAGACCGCAAATGCACAGGAGGTGCCCTCGATGGCGGACAGAGCCCCTGCGACAGGCCGCCCGGAGGTCCGTCTGAACCCCTCTGACGTGGGACGACGGGTGTCCGTACGGCGCATCGCGGAGCTGGTCGACGGACGGCCGGTGTTCCGCGATGTGATCGGGGTGCTCGCATCCTGGGACGAGAACGGCCTCGCGGTGGTGCCCCGCAGCGGCGAGCCGGTGGTCTTCCCCGAGGAACTGCTCGTCGCGGGCAAGCCGGTGCCGCCCTTCCCGGCCCGCCGGGCGCCGCAGCCGGCCGCCGACCCCGTCGAGCTGCAGCGGACGGCCGCCCGCGGCTGGCCGGCGGTCGAGCAGGAGCGGCTCGGCGCCTGGGTGCTGCGCGCCTCCGCCGGGTTCACCCGGCGGGCCAACTCCGTCCAGGCCCTCGGCGACCCCGGCCGCCCGCTCGCACGGGCGCTGGACGAGGCCCGCGCCTGGTACGCGGCCCGTTCGCTGCCGGCGTACGTCGAGGTGCTCGAACCCGGCTCGCCCGACGACCTCGCCGCCGAACTCGCCCGGCTCGGCGCCGGACAGGCCGAGACGCTGTTCCGCACCGCGCCGCTCGCCCCGCTCGCCCGGGCCGCCGCCGCGTCGCACGGCCGGGTCCGGCTCTCCCGGACGGCCGACGCCCGCTGGATGTCCCGCTACCGCCGGGTGAGCGCCGACACCGCGGTGGAGCGGGCCGCTGCCGAGGTGCTGCACGGCGGCCCCTCGGTCTGGTTCGCGACCGTCCCCGACCCGGACGGCGGCGCCCCGCTGGCGATCGGCCGGGCCGTCGTCGACGGCCCGTGGGCCGGCTTCTCCGCGATCGAGGTCGACCCGTCGGCCCGCCGCTCCGGGCTCGGCACCGCGGTGATGGCCGTGCTCGCGGCCCGCGCCGCCGAGGAGGGGGCGAGCGGCGCGTACCTGCAGGTGGAGGCCGAGAACGCCGGCGCGATCGCGCTCTACGACCGGCTGGGCTTCACCACAAGTCACACTTACCACTACGCCCGGCTCCCCGAGCGGTAGCGTTCACCCCGCCACCTCAGTACCGACGAAGGCTGCTGTGACCGAGCAGAGCAGATCCCGCTTCCGCGCCGAGGCCCGGGCCGAACGCCCCGATCCCGTGCTGCTGTGCCTGCTCGCGGCTGCCGAGCACACCTTCGGCACGCCCGGGGACCCGGCGCCGCCGCCCACCCTGGACGAGCTGCTGACGGCCTGCGGCGCCGCACTGGACCGGCACGCGGCCGCCGTCCGCCGGGCGGTCGCCGAGCGGCGACCGGCCGGTCCCGAGGAGACGGCGGCCCTGCTCGCCGCGGTGCTCGGCGGCCGCGAGCGCTTCCACGGCCGCAAGGCGGACTACCGGCGCGTGGAGTCCTCGCTGCTGCCCGAGGTGCTGCGACGCCGGCGCGGACTGCCGATCACGCTCTCGCTGGTGTGGATGGGCGTGGCCGCCCGGGCCGGCCTGGTCGTGCACGGCATCGCGCTGCCCGGCCACTTCATCGTCGCGGTGGCCGGCCCGTCCGGCGGCAACGACTACGTCCTCGCCGACCCCTTCCACGGCGGCCGGCTGCTCGACCTGTCGGACGCGGCGCAGCTGGTGACCGCCGCCGGGCACCAGTTCGGCACCGAACTCCTCACCCCCGCACAGCCGTTGGACATCGTGCTGCGGGTGCTCGGCAACATCCGGGCCTGGGCCGCGGACCGCCCCGAGCACGCCCGCACCCAGCTGTGGGCCACCGAGCTCGCCCTGCTGCTCCCCCGGCACCCCGCCCAGCTGCGCCTGGAGCGCGCCGAACTCCTCGTCCGCACCGGCGACTTCCTGGCCGGGGCGCTCGAAATGGAGGAGTACGCGCGGATCCTGGACGCCTTCGACCCGGAGGCCGCGGCGAAGGCCCGGCAGGACGCCCGGGCGGCCCGGCACCGGCTCAACTGACGCGGTGCGCACGCCACCTCAAGCGGGATGAGCCGGGCGCCGGCCGGCGGGCGTTCACAGCCAGCCCTTCTCCTTCGCGACCCGCACCGCCTCGGCCCGGTTGCGGGCGCCGGTCTTCTGGATCGCCATCGACAGGTAGTTGCGGACGGTGCCCTCGGAGAGGTGCAGCCGACGGGCGATGTCCGCGTTGACCGAGCCGTCGGCGGCGGCCGCCAGCACGTCCAGCTCCCGCCCGGTCAGCGGGTTGGCGCCCTCGGCGAGCGCCGCGGCGGCCAGCGTCGGGTCGATCACCCGCTCGCCGCGCAGCACCCGGCGGATCGCCTCGGCCAGTTCGGCCGCCGGGGCGTCCTTGACCAGGAAGGCGTCCGCCCCGGACTCCATCGCCCGGCGCAGGTAGCCCGGCCGGCCGAAGGTGGTGGCGATCACCACCTTGGTGCCGGGGCGGCGCCGGCGCAGCTCCCCCGCCGCCTCGATGCCGGTCATCCCGGGCATCTCGATGTCCAGCACGGCCACCTCCACGTCGTGGGCGACGGCCGCGTCCACGACCTCGTCCCCCCGCCCGACCTGGGCGACCACGTCGATGTCCCCTTCGAGTCCCAGCAGGGCGGCGAGGGCCTCCCGCACCATCCCCTGGTCCTCGGCCAGCAGCACGCGAATCATTCGCGCACACTATCGGTCGCCGCGGCCGCCGGGACGGCCCTCAGCGGCACGTGCGCGCGCAGCGTGAAGCCCCGGCCGTGCGGGCCCGGGCCGGTCTCCAGCCGGCCGTCGACCAGGGCGAGGCGCTCGCCGAGGCCGGACAGCCCGTTGCCGGGGCCGGACTTGCCGGGGCCGCGGCCGTTGTCGGTGACCTCCAGCACGGCGTAGCGCCGGCCGTCGTCCTCCCAGGTCTCGTCCATGGCGACGGTGCAGACGGTGGCGTCGGTGCCGTGCCGGACGATGTTGGTGACCGCCTCGCGCAGCGCCCAGGCGAGCGCGCCGGCCTCCTCGCCGTCCAGGCCGGGGCGGGCGTCGGTGAGGCCGGGCGCGGCGTCCAGGGTGATCCGGGCGGTGGTGAGCGCGGTGCGGGCCGCGGCGAGCTCGACCGGCAGGGTGGGCCGGCGGAAGCCGCTGACCGCCTCCCGGACGTCGACCAGCGACTGCCGGGCGACGCTCTCGATGTCGGCGACCTGGCTGCGGGCCTGCTCCTGCTTGCCGGCGTCCATGAAGCGTCCGGCGAGCTCGCTCTTGATGGTGATCAGCGAGAGCGAGTGGCCGAGCAGGTCGTGCAGGTCGCGGGCGAGCCGCAGCCGCTCCTCGGACGCGGCGAGGTGGGCCACCGCGGCCCGGGCCTCGCGCAGCTCCTGCATGGTGGAGATCAGCCGCTGCAGGCCGGTCATGGCGAGGCCGGAGAGGAAGCACGGCACCACGATCGCGACCAGGGTGTCCTTGTCGGCGTCGACCAGCAGGCCCACCAGCAGGGCGGCCGCGGTGGCCGCGCCGACCCCGGCGACGCTGTACCGGTTCGGCACCACCACGGCGATGCAGACCGAGGCGTAGGTGAACAGGGTCAGCCAGGCCTCCCCCAGCACGAAGGGGGTGACGAGGGCCAGCGCGACCATCACCACGACCAGCGCGTAGTGCCCGGACCAGGTGCCCGGCCGGATCGAGCGGAAGGCCACCAGCGACAGGTAGCAGGCGAGGTACACGCCGAGCGCCGCCCAGCCGAACACCGTCGCCGCGGTGCCGTGGTGCCCGTCCACCAGGTCCTTCACCGGATAGGCCAGGTAGACCGCCCACAGCGACATCCAGCAGAGCTTCACCAGCAGCTGCCGGCGGCTCTCCACCTTCGCGCCGGGGATGTTCCGGAAGGAGGTGCCGGGCTCCGCCGGGCCTGCGTGCCTGTCCTGGTCGACCATGCCGGCCATCATGCCGCCCGGGTGTCCCGGCGGTACAGGAAGGCCGCCGCCGCGACGAACAGCGCCAGGAATCCGGCCATGCCGGCCACCGCGACGCCGTCCAGTGCCTGGCCGGGCTGCACGAAGGCGGCCAGCCGGTTGTACAGGTAGACGGGGTCGAACCGGGCGAAGGCCACCAGCGAGTCGCCGACCGGGAACCAGGTGCCGCCGAACAGCGCCATCAGCATGTAGACGATCATCACGATCGGCTGCACCGCGTCGGGCGCCGCCGCGTAACCGAGCGCCACGCCCAGCGCGGCGAAGACGAAGCTGCCGAGCCACAGCACCGCCGCGAGGCCCAGCCAGCGGCCCGCCGACAGCTGCACGCCCTCGACCGCGCCGATCGCGAAGACCACCAGGATCGCCGGCAGCGTGGTCACCGCACAGGCGGCGATCTTGCCGACCGTGTACGCCCGCCCGGGCAGCGCGGTCAGCCGCAGCTGCCGCACCCAGCCGCTGCGCCGCTCCAGCGAGATCCGCTGCGCCGAGCCGGTGAGCACCGCGCCGACCGCGCCGAAGGTGGCCATCGAGACCATGAAGTACGACTTCGCCGGGACGCCGCCGGCCACGTCGCCGCCGCTGTAGGCGCTGATGAAGAAGACGTACAGCAGCGCCGGGTAGAGCACCGTGAACATCAGGTACCGCTTGTTGCGCAGGGTGCGCAGGATCTCCAGCCGGATCAGGGTGGTCATCGCACGGTCTCCTTCGCGGGGGCCGCGGCCGCCTCGTCGGCGGCGGCCTGCTCGGTGATGGTCAGGAAGGCCTGCTCCAGGCCGAGGCCGGTGACCTCCAGGCCGCGCGGGTACAGTCCGGAGCGGTAGAGGGCGGCGACGCAGGCGTCCGCGTCGGTGGCGCGGATCCGCACGGTGCGCACCCCGCCGGCCCGCCCGCCGACCTCCAGGCCGGCGACGCCGGGCAGGGCGCGCAGCAGGGCCTCGTCGGCCTCGCCGTCGCCGGGGTGCAGTTCGAAGCCGACCCGGCGGGCGCCCGCCCGGGCCTTGATCTCGGCGGAGGTACCGTCGGCGATCAGCCGCCCCTTGTGCAGCACCAGCACCCGGTCGGCGACCGAGTCCGCCTCCTCCAGGTAGTGGGTGGCGAAGAGCACGGTGCGGCCGGCCGCGGCCTGGGCCCGCATGGCGGCCCAGAAGGCCTGCCGGACGGAGACGTCCATGCCGGTGGTGGGCTCGTCGAGGACGATCAGGTCGTTGGCGCCGGCCACCGCGAGGGCGAAGCGGACGCGCTGCTCCTGGCCGCCGGACAGCTTGTCGACCCGGCGGTCGGCGATCTCGGCGATGCCGGCCTCGGCGAGCACCGCGTCGACGGTGTGCCCGCGGGGGTGGATGCCGCAGGCGAGGGCCACCAGTTCGCGGACCTTGACCTCGGTCATCAGGCCGCCGCTCTGCAGCATGGCGCCGACCCGGCCGGCCTCGATCGCGGCCCGCGGCGGGCCGCCGAACAGTTCGACGCTGCCCGTGTCCGGTTCGCGCAGGCCGAGCAGCAGGTCGAGGCTGCTGGACTTGCCCGCGCCGTTCGGCCCGAGCAGCGCGACCGTCTCGCCCGGCCGCAGGACGAGGTCCAGCCCGTCCACCGCCGTGACGCGGCCGTAGCGCTTGCTGACGTTCCGGAAGGCCGCGACCTCCCCCGTGCCCGTACCCATCTGTCCGCCGTCCCTCCGACGCCCTCTTCGCTGACTCCACCAGGCTCGCGCGGAGCGGGGGGCGGGCGGCAGTGCGGGCCGTCGTGTCCTCGGCATGACGGATGTCATGCCGAGGACACCGGTGCGGGTCAGAGCCCCAGCGAGCGCTTCAGGAAGTCGACCTGGAGCAGCAGCAGGTTCTCCGCGACCTGCTCCTGCGGGGTCATGTGGGTGACCCCGGAGAGCGGCAGCACGGTGTGCGGGCGGCCGGCGGCGAGCAGCGCGGAGGAGAGCCGCAGGGTGTGCGCGGCGACGACGTTGTCGTCGGCCAGCCCGTGCACGATCATCAGCGGCCGTTCCAGCTTGGCCGCGTCCGCGGTCAGCGAGTTGGCGTCGTACACCTCGGGGTGCTGCTCGGGGTGGCCGAGGTACCGCTCGGTGTAGTGGGTGTCGTACAGCCGCCAGTCGGTGACGGGGGCGCCGGCGACGGCCGCGTGGAAGACGTCCGGGCGGCGCAGCACGGCGAGGGCGGAGAGGTAGCCGCCGTAGGACCAGCCGCGGATCGCGACCCGGCCGAGGTCGAGCGGGAACTCCTCGGCGAGTGCGTGCAGGGCGTGCACCTGGTCGTCGAGGGTGATGCCGGCGAAGTCGTGCCGGATCGACTTCTCCCAGGCGGGGCTGCGGCCGGGGGTGCCGCGGCCGTCGGCGACCACCACGGCGAAGCCCTGGTCGGCGAACCACTGCGAGGTCAGGTGCGGGTTGTGCGTCTGCACGACGCGCTGGCCGTGCGGTCCGCCGTACGGGTCCATGAGGACGGGCAGCGGGCCGTCCCGCTCGGGGTCGTGGCCGGTGGGCAGCAGGACGGCGGCGGGGATCCGCCGGGTTCCGGCGAAGCGGAAGGCGGGGCGGGCGGTGAGCAGCGGCGTCTCGGCGTACGAGGCGACGGTGGCCACGGCGGTGCCGTCCCGCAGCACCTGGACGAGGGTGCCGGGGCGGTCCGGGGAGGCGCTGGAGAGCACGGTGGTGCCGCCGGCGTGGACGGCGGCCGCGGCGCCGTCGCCGTCCGGCCCGAACGGGGCGACGCCGTCCGCACCGGCCCGGAACAGGCCCGTCCAGCCGGGCGGGCGGCCGCTGCCCGCCTCGCCCTCGGAGGCGGTGAAGAGCACCTCGTCGTCGCTCACGGCGAGGACCGAACGAACGTGCAGCGCGGCATCGGTGACGGCCCGTTCGCCGATCAGCAGGGCGCGGGCGCCGCTCTCGTCGGAGATCCGCACCAGTCGGCCGTCCGGGGTCCAGGCGGGGACGCCGCCGAAGAGCTCCAGCCAGGCGTCGTCCTGCTCCTCGACGAGCGGGGCGGTGCTGCCGTCGGCGGTGTCGACGGTGCGGATCTGCTGGCTGCGCTGGTCGCGGGCCTGGACGAGCAGCAGCGGGGCGCCGCCGGCCGACCAGTGCACCCGGGCCAGGTACGGGAAGGCCTCGCGGTCCCAGACCACCTCGGTGCGGGCGCCGCCGTCCAGGTCGACGAGCCAGAGCCCCACCTCGGCGTTGGGGGTGCCGGCGGCCGGGTAGGCGACCTCGGCGGGGGCGGCGGAGGGGTTGGCCGGGTCGGCGATCCACCAGCGCCGGACGGGGGTGTCGTCGACCCGGGCGACGAGCAGCCGGCGGCTGTCCGGCGACCACCAGTGGCCGCGGTCGCGGTCCATCTCCTCCTGGGCGGCGAACTCGGCCTGGCCCCAGGTGACCCCGTCGGCCTCGGGCTCGGCGAGGGCGCGGTCGCCGCCGCCGTCGGTGCGGGTGACGCGCAGTGCGCCGGCGGTGGTGGCGTAGGCGACGTGGCTGCCGTCGGGGGCCGGCCGCGGGTCAAGCAGCGGGCCCTCGGCGGGCAGTTCGCGGGCGGTGCCGGCGGCGAGGTCGGCGGCGAAGAGCCGGCCGGAGAGGGCGAAGGCGGCGAGCGAGCCGGTGGCGTCGAGGGCGTAGCCGACGATGCCGGCGGAGCCCTCGCGGCTGCGCTCGCGGCGGGCCCTCTCGGCGGCCGAGAGGTGCTCCTCGTCGCCGCCGAGCAGGGCGGCGGGGTCGGCGGCGACCCGCTCCTCGCCGGTGGCGGGGTCGAGGGTCCAGAGGCTGTTGGCGCGGTCGCGGCCGGAGCCGGAGCGCAGGAAGACGACCCGGCCGCCGTCGGGTGCGACGGCGAAGGAGCGGGGCGCGCCGACGGTGTAGCGCAGGGTCCGCGCGTACTGCCGGGGGAAGGTGTCCGCAGGGTTCTCGGTGGTCATGGCACCCGACCCTACGGCCTGCCCCCGCCGGTGATCACTCGTTCGGAGCAGCCCCGGGCAACGGCCCCCGGCGGGCCCACGGGCCGTGTGCCACCGGCCGTTCGGCCGTCCGGAGCACCTCCGCGCCACGCTTGCCCACCTCACGGTACGTAATACCGGGGTCACCGATCGGGTATGTGTTGCTCATCGCGATACGGAGCCGGACCGTCCCGTTCCTTCCCGGTTCCGGATCGAGAGCCCGTCCCGCACGACCCGCCGCCCGCCCCGGGCGGCGCACCCGAGAAGGGGTGTGAGCCCTCATGGCTTTGTCCGTCTCCGCAGCCGTGCTGATGCTGGTCATCGTGGTGGTCCTGGTCCGCCGGTCCGGCCTGAAACTGGCGCACGCGATCATCTGCGCGCTCCTCGGCTTCTACCTCGCCTCCACCTCGATCGCGCCGTCGATCCAGGAGGTCACCAGCAACGTGGCAGGGATGATCAATGGCCTGAAGCTCTGACGGACCGGCGGTCGCTAGGCTGACGGCCATGACCGCAGCCTCCGACCGCCCGCCCCGCCGCCTGCTCCTGGTGCACGCGCACCCCGACGACGAATCGATCGGCAACGGAGCCACCATGGCGCGGTACGCCGCCGAGGGTGCCCTGGTCACGCTGGTGACCTGCACCCTCGGCGAGGGCGGTGAGGTGATCCCGCCCGAGTCGGCCCACCTGACGGCCGATCGGGACGACACCCTGGGCGAGCACCGGATCGGCGAGCTGTCCGCGGCGATGCGCGCGGTCGGCGTCGCCGACTTCCGCTTCCTCGGGGGCCCGGGCCGCTACCGCGACTCCGGGATGATGGGCGTCGCCGAGAACGACCGCCCGGACTGCTTCTGGCAGGCCGACCCGGACGAGGCCGCCGACCACCTGGTCGCGGTGGTCCGCGAGGTCCGGCCGCAGGTGCTGGTCACCTACGACGAGAACGGCGGCTACGGCCACCCCGACCACGTCCAGGCGCACCGGGTGGCGCTGCGGGCGTACGAGCTGGCCGCGGACCCGGCGCACCGCCCGGAGCTGGGCGAGGCCTGGCGGATCGCCAAGGTCTACTACAACCGGATGCCGCGCTCGGTGATCGAGCAGGGGCTGAAGGAGACGGCCGACGCCGCGGTCTTCCCCGGCACCGCCGCCACCGGCGACGTGCCCGGCGTGGTGGACGACGCGGTGGTGACGACGGTGCTGGACGGGACGGCGTACGCCGGGGCGAAGGCGGCCGCGATGCGGGCGCACGCGACGCAGATCACCGTGGCCGGCCGGTACTTCGCGCTCAGCAACGACCTGGGGCAGCCGCTGCTGGCCACCGAGTACTACGAGTTGGTGCACGGCGAGCCGGGCGGGGAACTGCCGGAGACGGACCTCTTCGCCGGGGTGGCGCCGTGAAGGCGCTGCAGGTGGTGCTGGGCACCCGCTCGGAGCGCATGGCCGAGCCGCTGCCGCCGCGAGGTTTCCGGGTGGCGGCCTACGTGGCGCTGTTCCTCGTGGGGGCCGCGGTCTCGTTGTGCGGAGCGTTCGTGCAGGCCCTGTGGCCCCCGTTCGGCGTGCTGCTGGCGCTGGGCGCGACCGGCGGGGTGTTCTACGGCGGGCTCCGGCTGACGGGCACGAAGCTCGGCGCGGGTATCCCGCTGGCCGGCTGGTTCGCCGTGCTGATGGTGATGATGGCGCCCCGCCCGGAGGGCGATTTCGTCCTGGCTGCCGGTCTGACCTCGTACCTCTACCTGTTCGCGGGCGCGGTCGCCGGGGTGGTCTGCGCGACGCTGCCGACCCAAACGCCCCTCGGTTCCGGCGCGGCCGGCGACGCTCGGCAACGGCCCGTCAAGGACCCCCGCGCATAGCCCGATAGCGGAATTATCGGACATATCGGCTTCTTTCCGATCCGGACCGGCTCCCGGCGCTTCCCAGTATGGTGGTGCCGGTGCGGGTGCCTCCGGTCCGATCGGCCGGGGAACGACAGCCCCGGATGCCTCGGACGCAGGGCGGGAAGGTACCTTCGCCCCAGTCGCGTGGCGGCGGCGGCGTCTCAGCCAACACGTGAAGAAGCTGGTGTCGGAGGGTCCGTCCGGTCCGCAGCGCGGTGCCGCACCGCACGCGGAGGGACGTCCCACAACCCGCGGCCGCCGCCCGTCGGCGCGGCCGCGAACCCGGAGCAGAGCAGCATTGAGCAGCCGCGAATCTGACAGCGCGTACCCGTCGCCCCGTGGGGCCAACCCCGGCCGCCGCACCGCGGACGGGGCGGACGCCTACCCTTCCGGCACCCCGCCGTACGGCACCGGACTGCCGGGCGCCGCCGCGTTCGCGCACGGCCGCAACGACGACCCCTTCGGCACCGCCGCCCAGGGGGGCCCCGGCACCCCGGAGGCCGCGGCCGACGAGGTGCCGAAGACCGAGACCACCCTGACCACCCGGATCCGGATCAACATCCCCGGCTCCCGGCCGATCCCGCCGGTCGTGGTGCGCAGCCCCGTCAAGAACGAGGAGCCCGCGGCCGGGGCGGGTGCGCCCGGGCCGCGCTCCGAGGGCACCGGCTCCCCCGTCCTCGGCCTCGTCGACGCCGGCACCGCCGACGCCCCGGCGAACCTGCCGCCGGAGTGGCAGGAGGGCGGCCCCCAGGGCGGCCCGGCCGGCGGCGCCACCGGCGGCCAGGGCCGCCCCGACGGCGCCGGCGAGTCGGAGTCCACCGGCGCCTGGTTCCGTCCGCGCCAGAAGGGCCGCCAGGACGCCGGGCCCGCCCCCGTGCCGGCCGGCGCCCCGGGCGGGGCGCCGCAGCCGGGCCCGCAGGCCGCCGCGGCCGCCGCCCAGGCCGCCCCGCAGGCCGCTCCCCCGGGTGCTCCGCGTCCCGCCGCGGGCGCGCCCCGGCCGGCCGCCCAGGGCGGGCCGCAGACGGCCCCTCCCGGTCCGCGCGGACCGGTGCCCGGCGAGCGGCGTAGCGCGCCGCGGCCGGGTGGCGCCCCCGCCTCGCCGTTCGCCGGCGGCCCCGAGGGCGCTCCGCAGGACCCGTTCGCCGCGCCGGCCGCCGATCCGTTCGCCGCGCCCTCGCAGGGCCGTCCGGACGGCGGCGGGCAGCGCCCGGCCGGGCGCTTCGCCGCGGACCCGTTCGCCGGGCCCGCGCAGGGTCGCCCGGCGGCCGCCCCCGGTGCGCCGGGCGGCGAGCCGCGCCGCGCACCCGCCGATCCGTTCGGCCCCGCCCCGGTGCAGGAGAACCCGTTCCGCACCGGCCCGGCCGACCCGTTCGCCGCGGGCCGGGCGGCCGGCGCCGCCCAGCCGGAGCCCGAGGACACCCAGGTCGGCGGGTTCGAGCCGATCCGCGACGAGGGCCGCCCGGGCGGCTCGATACCCGGTGTGCCGACCGCCAGCCTGTTCGGCTCGGCTCCCCCGGCGGCCGATCCCTTCGCCGGTCCGGCGGACCCGTTCGGCGGGGCGCCCGCGCAGCCCGACCCGTTCGCCGCGCCCGCGGACCCGTTCGCGCCCGGCCCGGCCTCGGCCGCCACCGACCCGTTCGCCGACCCGTTCGGCGGGGCGCCCGCACAGCCCGACCCGTTCGGCGGCGCGTTCGGCGCCGCCGCTCCGGACCGGGGACGTCCGGCCCCCGCCGCCGCGGAGGCCGCGCCCGCACCGGCCCCGGCGCCCAAGCCGGTGCCCCCGAAGGCCGAGTCCGCCGAACCCGCGCCCAAGAAGCGCGGCAAGGCCCGCAAGCTGGCCGGCTACGCCGTCGGCGGTGTGCTCTTCGCCGGCGCCGCCGCGTACGGCACCGGTCTGATGCTCAACCAGGCCGACATCCCCAAGGGCACCACCGTGCTCGGCACCGACATCGGCGGCGACACCCGCGACCAGGCGGTGAGCGCGCTCGACGACTCGGTGGCCAAGACCGGCAAGGAGCCGATCAAGCTCAAGCTGGGCGGTCAGGCGCTGAGTCTGGACCCGGCGACCGCCGGTCTGAGCTTCGACACCACGGGCACCGTGGACGGCCTGACCAAGCACAGCTACAACCCGGTCGAGGTGATCGGCTCGCTCGCGGGCGGCACCAAGGCTGTCGCGCCGGAGGTCAAGGTCGACCAGTCGAAGCTGAAGGCCGCGCTGGACGAGCTGGCCGCGAAGTCCGGCCAGGGCGTCAAGGAGGGCTTCGTCCGCTTCACCGAGACCGGCCAGACCGAGGTCGTCCCCGGCAAGGCGGGCCAGGGCCTGGACTCCGCGGCGGCCGCGGCCCAGGTCGAGCAGGCGTACCGCAACCGCGCGGCCGGGCAGCCCGAGGGCGAGGTCGCGCTGACGCTCACCGCGGCCCAGCCGAAGGTCGGCGAGGACGCCCTCAAGGCGGCCGCGGCCTCGCTCGGCAAGCAGGTCCTCAACGGCAACGTGACGCTGAAGGCCGGCAAGCTGAAGTGGGACTTCGGCAAGCTGACGGCCAGCAGGGCGCTGACCCTCGCCCCGGACGCCTCCGGCAAGGTCGTCCTCACCTGGGACCTGGACAAGCTGGACACCGCGCTGAACGGCGTCTTCGACAAGGCCAAGACCCGCAAGAACGGGGCGCTCGTCCCGATCACCCCGCAGGACGTCGCCGACGGCATCGCCTCGGTGCTCGACAAGTCCGGCAGGGACCGGGTCTTCACCTTCCCCGCCTGATCCCCGCAGGTCCTCGTGGACCGGCCGCTCCCGGCCGGTCCACCCCGCGCACGGCCCCGGAGGCCGGGCCCGCCGGCACCCGCCGGTCCGGGCCCGGCCTCCGCGGCGTTCTGGCGGTTACTCGCCAGTGGCGGGGCAAAACCGGGCAAGACACCCGTCCTGGCCGCCTCCCGCACCGCGTTACCAATCCTTGATCGGGACCCGGTCGACAATGCGCGCGCCCGGTCAGCAGGATGTGCCCCCAGCCGAGCCGCCCCAACCCGCGCAGACGGCCGCCCCCGCCGCACCGCCCCGCTGGGAGACCCTCGTGACCAGACCCCGGTTCCCGCTCGCCCTGACCGCGTCGGCGGCCGCCCTGGCGCTCGCCCTCTGCTCCTGCGCGAGCAGCGGCGAACCGCCGGCCGGATCCGACGGCGGCGCCCGCATGGACGGCGGGACGCAGCGGATGACGCTGTCAGCCACCAACCCCCGGCCGCGGACGGCGCTGAAGCGGGGCGGCACCCTGCAGTGGGCGGTGGACCGCCTGCCGACCCAGTGGAACCCGCTGCACGTCGACGGCGCCGAGCCGGCCACCACGGCGGTCATGAAGGCCCTGCTGCCGAGCTTCTGGCACTCCGACGCGGGCGGCACCCAGACGCCCAACAAGGCGTTCCTGCTGGACGCGGTGAGCGGCACCGAGAACGGCCGGCAGACGGTCACCTGGACCCTCAACCCCAAGGCGCACTGGTCCGACGGCACCCCGGTCACCTGGCGGGACCTGGCCGCCACCTGGCGCGCGCTGAACGGCACCGACCCGGCCTACCGGACGGCGGCCGCCGCGGGCTTCGACCGGGTCGAGTCGGTCACCCGCGGCAAGGACGACTTCCAGGCCGTGATGGTCTTCCGCACCCGGTTCTCCGAGTGGCAGTCGATGTTCAACAACGCGGCGGACACCCCGCTGCTGCCCGCCGCGCACGCGGGCACCCCCGAGCAGTTCAACACCGGCTGGGCGGACCGCATCCCGGCCACCGCGGGCCCCTTCCGGCCGGCCGGGATCGACCGCGCCACCGGCACGGTCACCCTGGAGGCCGACCCGGGCTGGTGGGGCGAGAAGCCGCTGCTGGACCGGATCGTCTTCCGCGCGATGGACCCGGGCGCCATGGCGGACGCCTTCGCCCGGGGCAGCGTGGACTACTTCGACATCGGCCCGGACGCCACGGCCTACCACCGCGCCGCGGAGGTCGGCACCGGCGAGATCCGCAAGGCCGGCGGCTCGAACGTCCGCGCACTGGTGCTGAACGGCCGCAGCCCGCAGCTGACCGATCCGGCGGTGCGGCGGGCCGTGCTGCGGGCGATCGACCGGGAGTCCATCGCCCGCACCGGCCTCAAGGGGCTGGACTGGGCGTACACCCCGATGAACAACCACTTCCTGGTGCCGGGGCAGAACGGCTACCGCGACAACTCGGCCGGACTCAGCCAGTACGACGTGGACACCGCGGACGCCGAGCTCGACAAGGCGGGCTGGGACCGGCCGGGCTTCGGGATGCGCAGCAAGGACGGCAAGCCGCTGACGCTCCGTCTGGTCGTGCCGCAGACCGGCCAGGTGGCGGCCGCCGAGAGCACCCAGGTGCTGGAGATGCTGGCTCTCGCGGGGATCCAGGTCACCGTGCAGAAGGTGCCGAACGCCGACTTCCTCGCCACGTACGTGAACCGGCACGACTTCGACCTCACGCTGCTCGACATCACCGGAACCCCTTTCCCCGCAACCTCGTTGGCCAGTACCTTCCAGCAGGGGGCGGGCGGGAACGTCTCCCAGGTGGGCAGCCAGGCGCTCGACGAGGCCATCGCTGACGCCGCGTCGGGCGAGACCGCCAAGGAGGGCTACGAGGCCATCAACCGGGCCGACGAACAGGCGTGGCAGGTGGCCGGCCTCATCCCGCTGTACCAGCGGCCGGCGATCTACGCCGTGCGGCGGGCGGTCGCCAACCTGGGCGCGCCCGGCCTGTCCGACCCGGTCTACGAGGACATCGGCTTCCAGAAGTAGCCGGAGAAGAATGCACGGCGAATACTCGCCAGTGGCGTGAATTTGCCATCCAAGAGCGGGGGCGAATTGCACGGCGGCACACCCCGGGGATGCCCAAATATTCGACCCGCCTACCGCAAAACACTAGTGTCCGATTATCGGACGGTGCAACACCGTCGACAATTCGCCCGGGAATGCCCAAAACGGACAACAGGTCTACGCGCATCGACCGTTGGCGCTGGCGGATTCGGCGTCCACATAGCGGATGCCACCCCGGCACGTTACGGACGCGTGAACACGCTATGCAGCTTTATGTCCGCTTTTGACCGTCTCACAGAGGGCATGTCAAGCGATTCCGCACTACGAAGTGGTTGACATTGCAGCACGAAGCAAGAAATGGGCGTCCGCGAAGTGAGGAACTCTTGACGTTCGATTAACGACTTGCAAGAGTCCGTGCATCCAACTTTTTCTCCTTGCTGCACACAGACCACGGTCGGGAGCTTTAGCACCATGACGACGCCTACCGGGGCCACGACGGACGACGACAGCGTTCTGGTCGGGTCCACGTCGGACCTCGACGCCACCAGCACGGCCGACGCTCCGTCAGATCCTGGCTTCCGGGGCCTCTCCCCGGGCAAGCTCATGTGGCGGCGCTTCCTGCGTGACCGCACCGGCGTCGTCAGCGCCGTGATCGTGCTGGGCTTCCTGGTGGTCGCCCTCCTCGCCCCCGTCATCTCGATGGTCTACGGCAAGGACCCGGTCACCCACTACGGCCAGAACGCGGACGGCCTGCTGACCGACTCCGGTCTGCCGATGGGCCCCAACGGCGGTATGAGCGGCGACTTCTGGTTCGGCCTCGAGCCGCTGCTCGGCCGCGACATCTTCATGCTGCTGATCTACGGCATCCGCACCTCGCTGCTGATCGCCGTCGTCACCTCGGCGCTGACCACCGTCATCGGTGTGGCGCTCGGCATCGCGGCCGGCTACCTGGGCGGCAAGACCGACTACCTGATCGGGCGCGTCATCGACATCCTGATGTCGTTCCCGTCGCAGATCTTCCTGATCGCCACCATGCCGGTCGTCACCAGCCTGCTGGTGGCCGACAACGAGAAGCAGCCGACCTGGCTGTCCTTCACCGCGGTGACGATCGTCCTCTCGCTGCTCGGCTGGATGTCGCTGGCCCGCATCCTGCGCGCCACCACCCTGTCGCTGCGCGAGCGGGAGTTCATCGAGGCGGCGAAGGTGACCGGTGCCTCCCCGGCCCGGATCATCTTCAAGGAGCTGCTCCCCAACCTGTGGACGCCGATCCTCGTCCAGTCGACGCTGGCGCTCCCCGCCTTCGTCACCGCCGAGGCCGGTCTGTCCTACCTGGGCGTCGGTGTCACCGAGCCCACCCCCGACTGGGGCCGCATGATCGCCGACGCGGCCCAGTACCTGCGAACCGACATCACCTTCCTGATCTTCCCGGGTCTGGCGATGGTGCTGTTCGTCCTCGCGTTCAACCTGCTCGGCGACTCCGTCCGGGACGCATTCGACCCGAAGGCCAACCGCTGACCCCACCAGCGGGCACCGAGCAGCCCCAAAGACTCCGGGGGGATGGGCACCCCAGCCCCGGGCACCCAACTGAAATGCAGACACCTTCCACAGGCAGGATGAAGATGAACGCTCGCAAGTCGCGGCGGCTCGCCGCCGCCATCATGGTGGCCGGGGCCCTGACCGTCACCACCGCGTGCTCCAGCGGCCACTCCAACGGCGACGGTGCCGCCTCCGGCGCCTCCAAGGAGCCGGTGAAGGCGACCAGCATCTCGGTCGGCACCGCCGCCGACTCCAAGGGCCCTGCCGTCGCCGAGCCCGACGCGAAGAAGGGCGGCACGGTCAACATGATCGACCGCGACGACTTCTCGCACCTCGACCCGGCCCAGATCTACCTGAACTACAACAGCGAGGTCTCGCTGCTGTTCACCCGTCAGCTGACGGGCTACAAGTACCTGCCGGACGGCACCCAGAAGCTGGTCGGCGACCTCGCCACCGACACGGGTACCACCACCGACGGCGGCAAGACCTGGAAGTTCACGCTGAAGGACGGCGTGAAGTGGCAGGACGGCACCGCGATCACCTCGGCCGACGTCAAGTACTCGATCGAGCGCACCTTCGCGCCGTTCATCAAGTCGGGCCCGGTCTACATCCAGCAGTGGCTGGCCGGCGACAAGTACCGCGAGGCCTACCCCGGCCCGTACGACGGCAAGGGCCTGGACGCCGTGCAGGCGCCCGACGCAAAGACCATCGTCTTCACCTTCAAGGACGCCCACCCGGACGCCAACTTCACCCTGGCGATGACCGGCTACGGCGTGGTCCCGAAGGCCCAGGACACCAAGGAGGCGTACGACAAGAAGCCGTTCTCCTCCGGCCCGTACCAGATCGCCGAGCACGTCACCGACAAGTCGCTCGACCTGGTCCGCAACCCCAACTGGGACCCGGCCACCGACCCGATCCGGAACGCCTACCCGGACAAGTGGCACATGGAGTTCGGTGTCCAGGCGCAGCAGTCCACCGAGCGCTTCATGGCGGACAACGGCGCGGACAAGCTGGCCTTCAGCTTCCACAACCAGGTCCACACCAGCTTCATCGACCAGGTGAAGGCCGACGCGAAGCTCAAGCCCCGCACGCTCGAGGGCCTGACCCCGTACGTCGACTACTACTTCATCAACAACACCCGCATCAAGGACCAGAAGGTCCGCGAGGCGCTCATCAAGGCGTTCCCGCACCAGCAGACCCGCCAGATCCAGGGCGGCACCAGCTACGGTGACTACGCGACCACCTACATGAGCCCGACCACCCTCGGCTACGAGAAGAGCGACGTCTTCGACACGCTCAAGAAGCCGCAGGGCGACCCGGAGGCGGCCAAGAAGCTGCTGACCGAGGCCAACGCCGTGGGCCAGACCATCGTCTACGCCTACAACAACACCCCGGTCCAGCAGAAGGTCACCGAGGCGATCCGCGTCGCCCTGGAGGCGGCCGGCTTCAAGTTCGTCCCGAAGCCGCTCGACGCCAAGACCTACTACGACGCCATCGGCCTCGTGAACAACGAGTACGACCTGTACTGGGGCGGCTGGGGCGCCGACTGGCCGACCGGCTACACCTCGCTGCAGCCGGTGTGGGACGGCCGTGCGATCGCCGACGGTGCCTCCAACTACGCGCACCTGAACGACCCGGAGGTCAACTCCGCGATCGACGCCGCGGTCAAGATCGCCGACCCGATCGAGCAGGGCAAGGCGTGGGCGGCGCTGGACAAGAAGCTCCAGGAGAAGGCCGTCTCGATCCCGGACGTGTACCAGCGTTCGCTGAGCCTGTACGGCTCGGGCCTGGGCGGCGTGAAGTTCGACACGCTGTTCGGTCTGCAGTCGCCGCTGAACATCTACGTCAAGTAGTCCTCGGCACCACGCAGTAGCCCTCGGTGGGGCACCGGCCGGTACCACAGCCGGTGCCCCACCACTCTGGCCACCCGAAGCCCCACCCGCCCTCTGCTCGCCACCGCACCCGCAGCCGGCGCCCCGATCAGGAGAGCCCGACCCCATGCTCCGTTTCCTAGTCCGCCGTTCCCTCGGCGCCCTCGTCATCCTGCTGATCATCAGCATGGTCACCTTCGCGCTCTTCTTCGCCATTCCGGCGGACCCGGCGCGGCTCTCCTGCGGCAAGGTCTGCACACCCGAGAACCTTGCCCTGATCAGGCACACCATGGGGCTGGACCAGTCGGTGCCCGAGCAGTACTGGCACTGGCTCAGCGCGATCTTCGTGGGCCGTGACCTGCCCGGCTCGCTGCCGCACTGCGACGCGCCCTGCTTCGGCTACTCCTTCGTCAAGCAGGAGATGGTGCTCGACACCCTGCTGGACCGCTTCCCGACCACGCTGTCGCTGACCGTCGGCTCCGCCGTGGTCTTCCTGATCTTCGGCATCGGCACCGGCATGCTGGCCGCCCACAAGCAGGGCAAGGCCCTCGACAAGGTCGCCAGCGCCGCCTCGCTGGTCGCCACCTCGATGCAGATCTACGTCGCCGGTCCGCTCGCGCTCTGGGCGCTGGTCTACAGCACCGACCTGATGCAGCAGCCGACC
Organism: Kitasatospora sp. NPDC093679; assembly: GCF_040683455.1. Classification (NCBI taxonomy): domain Bacteria; kingdom Bacillati; phylum Actinomycetota; class Actinomycetes; order Kitasatosporales; family Streptomycetaceae; genus Kitasatospora; species Kitasatospora sp. NPDC093679. The sequence goes on along the minus strand of NZ_JBFBDW010000062.1, from coordinate 2,428 downwards.
TACGTGCCGTTCACCGAGGACCCGCTCGGCTGGTTCACCGGCCTGCTCGTCCCGTGGATCGTGCTCTCGCTGATCTGGACCGCCAACTACACCCGTATGACCCGCTCCTCGATGGTGGAGCAGCTCACCGAGGACTACGTCCGCACCGCCCGGGCCAAGGGCATGTCGGGCACCTCGGTCTTCATGCGGTACGCCTGGCGCGGCGCGATGGGCACCATCGTCACCGTCTTCGGCATCGACCTGGGCGTCCTGCTCGGCGGTGCGATCATCACCGAGACCACGTTCAGCCTGCACGGCCTCGGCCAGCTGGCGATCGGCTCCTTCGTCGACTCCGACCTGTCGATGCTGGTCGGTGTGACCATGGTCGCCGCGGCCCTGATCGTCGTCTTCAACATCGTGGTCGACGCCGCGTACGCCCTGATCGACCCGCGCATCCGTCTGGCCTGACGGCCGCACCCCCTGGCCGCAACCGCAGTTCCCACCTCACGTACCGCACCGAGGAGCCCAGTCCATGACCACCCAGGCCAAGCCCGAGGAGGCGGCCGCCGGCGGCGGCAGCAGCACCGCCTTCCTCTCAGTCCGCGACCTCTCGGTCCGCTTCAGCACCGAGGACGGCGTGGTCCGGGCCGTGGACAACCTCTCCTTCGACGTGGAGCCGGGCACCACCCTCGGCATCGTCGGTGAGTCCGGGTCCGGCAAGTCCGTCACCAACCTGGCGATCCTCGGCCTCCACAACCCCGAGAAGACCGACATCAGCGGCTCGATCAAGCTGGCCGGCCGGGAGTTGGTGGGCGCGCCCACCAAGGAGCTGGAGAAGCTCCGCGGCAAGACGATGTCGATGATCTTCCAGGACCCGCTGACCGCCCTGTCGCCGTTCCACACGATCGGCAAGCAGATCGGCGAGACCTTCCGCAAGCACACCGGCGCCTCCAAGAAGGAGGCCCGGGACCGGGCCATCGAGATGCTGACCAAGGTCGGCATCCCGCAGCCGAACGTGCGCGTGGACGACTACCCGCACCAGTTCTCCGGCGGCATGCGCCAGCGCGCGATGATCGCGATGTCGCTGGTCTGCAACCCGAAGCTGGTCATCGCGGACGAGCCGACCACCGCGCTGGACGTCACCGTGCAGGCGCAGATCCTCGACCTGCTGAAGGACCTGCAGCAGGAGATGGGCACCGCCATCATCCTGATCACCCACGACCTCGGCGTGGTCGCCAACACCGCGCAGAAGATCATGGTGATGTACGCGGGCCGCGCGGTGGAGCGGGGCACGGTGCGCGAGGTCCTCAAGACCCCGCAGCACCCGTACACCTGGGGCCTGCTCTCCTCGATGCCGAACCTCTCCGGCCCGGTCGACGTTCCGCTGCGGCCGGTCCGCGGCACCCCGCCGAGCCTGATCCACCTGCCGTCCGGTTGCCCGTTCAACCCGCGCTGCGACTTCCGCGAGAAGGTCGTCGGCGGCGGCTGCACCACCGAGCGCCCGGCCCTCCTCCCGGAGGCCGGCCACGCGACCGCCTGCCACCTGACGGCGGCCCAGAAGCAGGACATCTTCATCGATCAGATCCAGCCGCGGCTCGGCTGACAGGACGGGCAGAGACACCATGAGCAACGAGCTGACCCTCGACAAGTCCGCGTCGGGCACCCCGGCCTCGACCGACCCGCTGCTGACCATCACCGGGCTGCAGAAGCACTTCCCGGTGATGGACGGCTTCCTGTTCAAGCGCAAGGTGGGCGCCGTCCACGCGGTCGACGGCGTCGACCTGACCGTGCACGCCGGCGAGTCGGTCGGCCTGGTCGGCGAGTCCGGCTGCGGCAAGTCGACCACCGGCCGGCTGGTCACCCGCCTGCTGGAGCCCACCGCCGGTTCGATCTCCTACGCGGGCCGCGACATCACGCACGCCTCGCGCAAGGAGCTCGCGCCGATCCGGTCCGAGATCCAGATGATCTTCCAGGACCCGTACTCCTCGCTGAACCCGCGGCACACCGTCGGTTCGATCATCTCCGCGCCGATGGAGATCAACGGGATCAACCCGCCCGGCGGCGTCCAGCGGCGCGTCCAGGAGCTGCTGGAGACGGTCGGCCTCAACCCGGAGCACTACAACCGCTTCCCGCACGAGTTCTCCGGCGGCCAGCGCCAGCGCATCGGCGTCGCCCGCGCGCTGTCGCTGAACCCGAAGCTGATCGTGGCCGACGAGCCGGTCTCGGCGCTGGACGTCTCCATCCAGGCCCAGGTCGTCAACCTGCTGCAGCAGCTGCAGAAGGACCTCGGCATCGCGTTCCTGTTCATCGCCCACGACCTCGCCGTCGTGCGGCACTTCTCGCAGCGCGTCGCGGTGATGTACCTCGGCAAGATCGTCGAGATCGCCGACCGCCAGTCGCTCTACGAGGCCCCCCGGCACCCGTACACGCACGCGCTGCTCTCCGCCGT
>NZ_JBFBDW010000061.1:0-49224 GCF_040683455.1 Kitasatospora sp. NPDC093679 | reverse complement strand
CCTGCGCGTCACACCTGACAGTCCTACCGGTTTCCACCCCGAAACGGGGGCAGAACCCGAAGATTGATCACAACATCACACAGGCCCTAGGGCTTCGGCGCGGTGAGGTGCCGGGTCTGACATGGGGGACTCTGTCGACCTGGACGCGGAGCTGCTGACCGTTCAGGCACAGCTTCAGCGGATTCGCCGTCAGCTCGTCCACGACGAGAACAAGACGGACGCCTCGACGGCCGTCCTCCCCATGCCCGACATCTGTACGGCAGCGTTGAAGCTCCGGCGCCGGGCCAGGTCGCGGCTCGGCTGGTGGCGGTGAGATGTGGGCGGGGCTCGGGTCCGTCTTCAGCACGCGCACCGGCTCACCGATCGAGCCGCGGAACTTCAACCGGTCCTTCAAGCGGCGGTGCGAACTGGCCGGCGTCCGGGTGATCCGACCCCACGACACCCGGCACACCTGCGGCTCGCTCTTGGCCGCGCTGGACGTGCACCCGCGGATCGCGACGCAGATCCTCCGGCACAGCAAGATCGCCGTCACGATGGAGATCTACACCCGCGTACCGTCCGAGGAGACCCGTCGCGCGCTGACGAAGCTCGGCCGGCACATCGCCGCCGAAGCGCCCACGCTTTCGGAGCAGTTGCTGTACTTCACTGCTGTACGAACGCTCAAAGGCCCTTCCGGGTAATCCCGGAAGGGCCTTTGAGGTTGGTGGAGCTGAGGGGATTCGAACCCCTGACCCCCTCGATGCGAACGAGGTGCGCTACCGGACTGCGCCACAGCCCCAACGAGAAAGAACTCTATCACCTCTGCGGACCACCTCGTGACCATTGCCTCTGCGGGTCCCGAACGGCCCCCGACGTGCGGCGCCCCGCCGTCCGCGGGAGGCGGAGGGCGGGGCGCCGGAGGTCACTCGTTGGCCGCTCGGGCCCTGGGCGGGCAGTCCGCCTCGTGCGGCGCCGCGCTCTCCGCGTACTGGTCGAACAGCGGGGTGCGGCGGGACTCGGCCGGGCGGCCGGAGTCGCGGACGCCGGGGGCCGCGAGGTCGAGGCCGCGGGTGACCCGCGGGGCGACCGGCGCGGTGACGTAGGTCGGCAGCGGGACGGGCACCGGCTCCCAGGAGTCGGCGCCGGCCGGCCCCCGCTCGCGCATCCCGTCGACCCACTCCTCGTGGTCGGTGGCCTCGGCGAGCGCCGTCGCGGTCGAGGCCGTGTCGGACGGGCCGTGCGCCGACAGGTCGGCGGCCAGCCGCAGGTGCGGCCGGGCCGGCCCGTCCGCGGCGCGCACGTCCGCCTCCGGTTCGGCGGCCGGCTCGTCCGCCGCGGCCCGCTCCTGCTCGCGCGCCCGCTCGCGGGCCCGCAGCCGCTCGGCGGCCTGGGCGGCCCGGGTGCGGTCGAGCTTGACCTCGTACCGCTGGCGCTCCAACCGGCGCAGGTGGCCGATGTAGAAGGTCAGCAGGAGGGCAGGCAGGGCGGGTACCCAGATGAAGGCGAAGCCGGCGACGGCCGCGACCACCGCGCCCAGGGCGAAGGCGACGAAGAGCAGGGTGACCATGCGGCGCCGGCGGGCGAGCAGCCGGGCCCGGCGCTGGGCGGTCGGGCGGTGCACCGGCCGGTCCGCGGACGGCTCGGCGTCCGGGGCCCGGATCTCGGGGACCTCGGGGGCCTCGGCGCTCCCGGGGGCGTCCGGGGCGTCCGCCGGCCCGGCGGCCGGGGGCTCCGGATCGGCCTGGGCGCCGTCGGCGGCCGCGGGCACGCCGGAGGCCGGGGCGTCGCCGGGGGCGCCGTCCTCGGCCGGGGCGGGTTCGCCGCCGTCGGACTCGTCGGTGAGGGACTTCGAAGCGCGCCGCTCCAGCGCCGACCGGCCGGCCAGCAGGCGGATCGCGGTACTGAAGCGTTCCGTCGGACGCGACTCGTTGAGCTCGTCCTGCCTGCGGAGCCACATCGGCACCAGATAGGCGGCCCAGGCTCCCACGATGACCGCGTAGATAAGGCCGCTACTGCTCACGATTCACACGGTACGGGGGCGCGGTGAGGCCTGGCAGCAATTTGGCGCGGCGTGTCGTGTGATCAAGCTGATTCTCCGACTATTTTGCCGGTGTTTGCCACCACTCGACCCGGGGCCCGATGCCGGATCGATATCTATTTCGAACAAATATTCAATTCATTCAGGAGCGACCGCTCCTGACGGCACGCCAGCGCGCCAGCATGCCCTCCGGCACCTCCTCGACGGTCAGCGCGTAGACCAGGTGGTCGCGCCAGTCGCCGTCGATGTGCAGATACCGCGGACGCATTCCCTCCTCGCGGAAGCCGAGTTTCTCGACCACCCGCCGGCTCGGCCGGTTCTCCGGCCGAATGCACACCTCGATCCGGTGCAGTCCGAGCGTGCGGAAACAGTGGTCGACCGAGAGCGCGACGGCGGTCGGCATGATGCCGTGGCCCGCCACTTCCTCGTCGATCCAGTAGCCGACGTTGGCGGAGCACATCGACCCCCAGGTGATGCCGCCGACGGTGAGCTGGCCGACCAGCCGGCCCCGGTGCAGCACCACGAAGGGCAGCATCCGACCGGCCGCCGCCTCGCCGCGCAGGTAGCGGACCATCTGCCGGTAGCTCGGCCGGGCGACCCCGCCGCGGCCGGCCGGCGGCGGGGGCACGGTGGCCTCCCAGCGCCGCAGCCAGTCCCGGTTGCGGCGGCTGACCTCCTGCCAGGCGCGCTGGTCACGGGCCCGGATCGGGCGCAGCGTCACGTCGCCCTCGGTCAGCTCGACCGGCCAGCCGGCGCTCAGCTCGTGCTCCGGACGGTGCTGTCCGGCCGCGGGTGGTCGCCGCCGCGGAGCTGGTCGACGGCGTGGGCGAGCAGCGGTTCGAGGACGGCCAGGCCGTCCTTCACGCCGCCGGTGGAGCCCGGCAGGTTGACGATCAGGGTGCGTCCGGCGAGGCCGGCGAGGCCGCGGGAGAGCACCGCGGTGGGCACCTTGTCGCGGCCGTGCGCGCGGATCGCCTCGGCGATGCCGGGGATCTGCCGGTCGATCACCCGGGCGGTCATCTCGGGGGTGAGGTCCATCGGCGAGATGCCGGTGCCACCGGTGGTGAGGACGACGTCGTAGCCGGCCTCGACGGCCTCGCGGAGCACCGCCTCGACCGGGTCGCCGTCCGGCACGACCCGCGGGCCGTCCGCGGCGAAGCCCATCCGGCCGAGGCCCTCGACGAGCAGCGGGCCGCCCTTGTCCTCGTACACGCCGGCCGAGGCGCGGTTGGAGACGGTGACGGCGAGCGCGCGCACGGGGCGGCCGGCGGCCGGGCGGCCGTCGGCGGTCACCGGGCGTCCTCGCGGGCCCAGTCGCCGCTCTTGCCGCCGGTCTTGGTGAGCACCCGGACGTCGGTGATCGCGGCGGCCTTGTCGACCGCCTTCACCATGTCGACGACGGTCAGTCCGGCGACGGCGACGGCGGTGAGCGCCTCCATCTCGACGCCGGTGCGGTCGGCCGTCCGCACGGTGGCGGTGATCTCGACCGCGTCGTCGGTGACCGCCAGGTCGACGGTGACGCCGGAGATGGCGATCGGGTGGCAGAGCGGGATCAGGTCCGGGGTCCGTTTGGCGCCCATGATCCCGGCGATCCGGGCGACGGCGAGGGCGTCGCCCTTGGGGACGCCCTCGCCGCGGAGCAGTTCGACCACCCGCGGGGCGACGGCGACCCGCCCGGCGGCGACCGCGGTGCGGACGGTGGTGGCCTTCTCGGAGACGTCCACCATGCGGGCGGCGCCGGTGTCGTCGACGTGCGTGAGGCGGTCGCCGGGGGGTGTCTCGGTCACGGGGGCTCCAGTGGCGCGGGTCGAATACCGCGCTACCGTACAACCCCGGTGGCGTCAGTCCGTGAGAAGGACCACGTCGACGCGGCTGCCGGCCGGCAGCGCGGTGGTGTCCTCGGGGACGGCGATCAGGCAGTCGGCGTGCGCGAGCGCGCCGACCAGGTGCGAGGAGGCGCCGCCGACCGGGGTGACGGTGCCGTCGGTGCCGTACCGGCCGCGCAGGAACTGGCGGCGGCCCGCGGGCGAGGAGAGGTCCGCGGTGCAGACCGCGGAGACGACCGGCCGGTGCACCTCGGGGGCGCCGAGCATGGTGCGGATCAGCGGCCGGACGAACAGCTCGAAGGAGATGTACGCGCTGACCGGGTTGCCGGGCAGGGCGAGCAGCGGCACGCCGTCCTTGCCGAGCCGGCCGAAGCCCTGCGGCTTGCCGGGCTGCATCCGCAGCCGCCGGAAGTCGACGCCGCCGAGGTCCTCGCCGCCGTGCAGCGGCTGGAGGGCCTCCTTGACCACGTCGTAGGCGCCGACGCTGACGCCGCCGCTGGTGACGATCAGGTCGGCGTCGGCGAGCTGCTCCTGCAGCACCCGGCGGAGCACGGCCGGGTCGTCCGGCACGCCGCCGATCCGCACGGCCTCGGCGCCGGCGGCGCGGGCGGCGGCGGCGAGGGCGAAGCTGTTGGAGTCGCTGATCCGGCCGGGGCCGATCGGCTCGCCGGGCTGGACGAGTTCGCTGCCGGTGGAGAGCACCGCGACCCGCGGGCGGCGGTGGACGGCGACGGTGGCGCGGCCGATCGCGGCGAGCAGGCCCAGCTGGGCGGGGCCGAGCAGGGTGCCGGCGGTGAGCACCGTGGTGCCGGCGGTGATGTCGCTGCCGCGGCGGCGGATGTGGGCGCCGGCCGCGACCGGGCGGAGCACCTGGACGGTCTCGCCGGCGACGGCGGCGGTCATCGCGTCGGCGGCCTCGCCGGTGCCGCTGCCGCCGTCGGTCCACTCGACCGGGGCGACGGCGTCGGCGCCGGGCGGCACCGGTGCGCCGGTCATGATCCGGGCGGCCTGCCCCGGGCCGACCTCGGGGAGTTCGGCGGCGCCGGCCGCGATGTCGCCGACCACGGCGAGGGCGACCGGCGCGGTGTCCGCGGCCCGCAGCGCGTAGCCGTCCATCGAGCTGTTGTCGAAGGGCGGCAGGTCGACGGCGGCGGTGACGTCGGCGGTGAGCCTGCGGCCGAGGGCGTCCAGCAGGTCGACCTCGACCGCGGGCAGCGGGGCGGCGGCGGCGAGGACGTCGGCGAGGTGCTCGTCGACGGTCCACGTCCGGGGGGCGGCCGGGGCCCCGGCGTCCTCGCAGCAGGGGTCGTTGCTGCCGTGCGCGGGGCCCGCGGTCATCGCCTCACTCGCCTTCGTGATGGGTCAGCTGTGCATCTCGGTGGCGACGAACTGCCGGAGCCAGTCCCGGAACTCGGGGCCGAGGTCCTCGCGCTCGCACGCCAGTCGGACGATAGCGCGAAGGTAGTCGGCGCGGTCGCCGGTGTCGTAGCGGCGGCCCTTGAACAGCACGCCGTGGACGGGGCCGCCGCCGGTCTCGTCGCGCCCGGCGAGCTCGCGCAGCGCGTCGGTCAGCTGGATCTCGCCGCCGCGGCCGGGCGGGGTCTTGCTGAGCACCTCGAAGACGGCCGGGTCGAGGATGTAACGGCCGATCACCGCGTAGTTGGACGGGGCGTCCTCGGTGTCGGGCTTCTCGACCAGGTCGGTGATCCGGAAGACGTCGTCGCCGAAGCCGTTCGGCTTGACGGCGGCACAGCCGTAGAGGTGGATCTGCGAGGGGTCGACCTCCATGAGGGCGACGACCGAGCCGCCGAGCTCCTGCTGGACCTCGATCATGCGGGAGAGCAGCGGGTCGCGCGGGTCGATCAGGTCGTCGCCGAGGAGGACGGCGAAGGGCTGGCCGGCGACGTGCTGCTCGGCGACGAGGACGGCGTGGCCGAGGCCCTTGGGGTCGCCCTGCCGGACGTAGTGCATGTTGGCGAGCTGCACGGACTCCTGGACGCGGCGCAGCCGGTCGTGGTCGCCCTTGCGGGTGAGCAGCTCCTCCAGCTCGTAGGCCCGGTCGAAGTGGTCCTCCAGCGCGCGCTTGTTGCGGCCGGTCACCATCAGTATGTCGGACAGGCCGGCGGCGGCGGCCTCCTCGACGACGTACTGGATGGCCGGCTTGTCGACCACCGGCAGCATCTCCTTGGGCGTCGCCTTGGTCGCCGGGAGGAAGCGGGTCCCCAGGCCGGCAGCGGGCACGACGGCCTTGGTGACGGGGGTGCGGGCGTGCGTCTTCGTCATGCGTCGACCTTACTGAGGCGTTTCAGCGCCCTGTGAGAGCGAGGTGAGTGGGGTGTTAAACCCCGTCCCGAGCAGCGGCCGTGGCGGCAGCGGTGCGGGCGTGGCCGACGGAGGTGAGGGTGGCCTCGGTGCCGGTACAGGCGGACAGACTACCCGGCTTTCCCGCCGCCTCCGTCGGCCCGTCGGACCTCCGCCGGCAGCGCACCGCAGGTGCGGGCTCGGGTGCCGCCGCGGGGACGGTCTCCACCGGGGCTCCGCGCCAGCAGTCGCCGCCCGCCCGGCGGGCCTCGGCGAGGGCCCGGTCGGCGGCCCTCAGCAGCAGGGCGGCGTGGGATCCGTCGCGCGGCAGGACGGCGATGCCGACGGCGGCGGTGAGGCCGTTGCCGCGGGCGGTGGCGGGGGCCCCGGCGGGGCCGGCCGGGGTGTCGGCGGGGCGGGCCTCGGCGCCGCTGCCGGACCAGTCCAGCAGTCGGTGCCGGCGGACGGTCCAGACGAGCCGCTCGGCGACCTGGGCGGCGCCCTCGGCGCCGGTGTCGGGCAGCAGGACGAGGAACTCCTCGCCGCCGTAGCGGCCGAGGGTGTCGGAGCGGCGGATCTCGACGGCGAGGCGCTGGGCGAGGTCGCGCAGCACGGCGCCGGCCCGGCTGCGGCCGTGCTCGGCGACGACCGCGTCGAAGCCGGTGATCTCCAGCATCAGCAGGGCGAGCGGGCGCTTCTCGTCGCCGGCCGCGGCGCGGCGGGCACGCTCGATCTCCTTGTCCAGGGTGATCTGCAGGTGCCGGTAGTTCCACACCCCGGTGAGCGGGTCGCAGGAGGCCGTGCGCTGCAGTTCGTCGCGCTCCTGGCGCAGCTCGGCGACGGTGCCCTGCAGGGCCGCCTCGCGCTCGGCCGCGGTGGCCGCGGCCCGGCGCAGCCGCGCGCCGAGCAGCCCGGCGCCGGCCAGCGCGGGGGCGCTCAGCGCGGCGAGTGCCTGGACCAGGAGCGGGGTGGACATGTGGCGCCTTCCGCATGTCAGGCTCGGGGCACCGATCGGTGCCGAGCTGTGGGGACCCATGACTGCCAATCCATTGCACAACGACAAGGCCGCGCTGAGGTCACGCCTGCTGGCGGGACGCCGCGCACTGTCACCCGCTCGGCGGGCATCGGCGGCCGGGGAGCTGGCCGTGCACGCCGCCGCGCTGGCCGAACCGGGCTGGACGGTGGCGGCGTACGTGTCGGTCGGCGGCGAGCCGGGCACCGGTCCGCTGCTGGACGCGCTGGCGGCCCGCGGGGTGCGGGTGCTGCTGCCGGTGCTGCTGGCCGACAACGACCTGGACTGGGCGCCGTACGAGGGGCGGGAGGCGCTCGCCCAGGCCTCCCGGGGCCTGCTGGAGCCGACCGGGCCGCGGCTGGGGCCGGAGGCGGTCTGCGGGGCGCGGCTGGTGCTGCTGCCGGGTCTGGCGGTGGACCGCCGCGGGGTGCGGCTGGGCCGCGGCGGGGGCAGCTACGACCGGGTGCTGGCCCGGCTGGCCGCGGCCGGTGCCGAGCCGCTGCTGGCGACCCTGCTCTACGAGGGGGAGCTGCTGCCCGAGGTGCCCGGCGAGGCCCACGACCTGCCGGTGGACGCGGTGGTGACGCCCTCGGGGGTGCACCGCTTCCGCGGGGGCGCCGGCTGAGCGGCGGCGCCCCCGCGCGGCGGGTCAGCCGTTGGTGAGCGTCATGGTGTGCGCGGTCGCCTTGGTGACGGCGTCCGGCGAGTACGCCCAGGGCAGCAGTTCGCCCTTGGCCCACAGCTCGGTCTGGTCGTTGTAGTTGCTGTGGAAGGCGTGGCCGGAGGCGCCGCCGACGTTGATCCAGCGGGAGGCGTCGAAGTCGGAGAGGTCGACGACCATCCGCATCGAGGGGATCCAGTCCACCTGGTAGCCGGCGGCGGCGTTCCAGCCGGCGGCGTTCACCGCGGCGCTGCCGCCGGAGAGCCGGTACGGGCCGCGGTTGAGCAGCCGGTGCACGAAGCCCGAGGCGATCGAGGAGTCGTCGCTGCCGAGCGTCGTCTCCTTGAGCGTCAGGGTGTGCAGCCGGCCCCAGCTCCAGGTGGAGATGGACTTGCCCAGGTAGGCGGTGAGGTCCTGGCGGGCGTTCTTCATCGCCTGGGCGAGCAGGTTGTTCAGGCCGTGCTGCGGCAGGTGGTCGGAGTCGATGTAGTTCCACCAGGTGCTGTCGGGCTGCGCCAGCTGGGTGCGGACGACCTCCGTCCAGCGGTCGCCGCCGTCCGGCTGGGCCTGGTCGGGCTTGCGGGTGCCGCACTCGGTGACGGGCTTCACCTCGCCGTTGACCGCGTCGTCGGGCAGCGTCGAGTTGGACTTCTGCCGGACCAGCAGGCAGTCGCCCTCGGCGCGCAGCGAGGCCGGCAGCTTCTGCCCGAAGGCGAGGGTGAGCAGCGCCCGCCAGACGCCGTTGTAGTAGGCGGCGGCCGCGGAGTCGGCGTCCTGGTGGTAGTTCCAGTCCTTCAGCAGGTCCTGGGCCTCGCGGACGTACGGGTCGGAGATCTTCACCTTGAGCAGCAGCGGGACGAGGGTCTTGGCCGTCACGCTGGTGTTGTCGAGCTGCATGGCCTGCATGTCGTCCGGCGAGATCTTGCCGCCGTTCTTCAGCCGGCCCTCGATCTGGTCGGTGATCTCCTTGGCGCGGGTGCCGTACTCCCAGTCGGTGGTGATGGAGAACGGGTAGCCCTTGTCGACCACGGCCTGGTTGGCGGTGACGATGTAGCCGGAGGCCGGGTTGTAGCTGTAGGGCAGCGACTTGAAGGGGACCGGGTCCTTCTTCCAGTCGTAGGCCGAGTCCCAGCCCGGGGCGGGGTAGCGGCCGTCGCCCTTGCCGCGGACGGGGATGGTGCCCGGGGTCTGGTAGCCGATGTTGTTCTCGGTGTCGGCGTAGATCAGGTTCTGGGCCGGGACGGCGAAGTCGGCGGCGGCCTTCTGGAAGCCCTTCCAGTCGGCGGCGGCGTCGAGCTCGAAGACGGCGTCCATCGTCCGGCCGGGGGTGAGGGCCGTCCACTGCAGGGCGACGCCGTAGCCGCTGGCGCGGTCCGGGGCGGCGTTGCCGGCCGGGGCGTAGGTGCCGACGTTCTGCTGCTCCGAGGACTGGTCGGAGATCAGCGGGCCGTTGACGGTGGTGCGGACGGTGATGGTGCGGTCCTCGCCGCCGGCGACCTTGATGGTCTCCTTGCGGGTCTGGAACTTCACCTCCTGGCCGTCGCGCAGGTAGGTGTCGGGGCCGGTGACCTTCTCCAGGTAGAGGTCGGTCACGTCGGCGCCGAGGTTGGTGAAGCCCCAGGAGACCTTCTTGTTGTGGCCGATGACCACGCCGGGGGTGCCGGCGAAGGTGAAGCCGGCGACGTCGAAGCCGCACTTGGGGCCGACGGTGCGGCAGTGCAGGCCCATCTGGTACCAGACGGACGGCATGCCGGGGCCGAGGTGCGGGTCGTTGGCGAGCAGCGGCTTGCCGGTGGTGGTGTGGCTGCCGGAGACGACCCAGGAGTTGGAGCCGATGCCCTGGCCCTGCGGGCCGAGCAGCTGCGGCACGGCGGCCATCTTGTCGGAGAGGTCCTTGAGGACGGCCTGGGTGGCGGCGCGGCCCTGCGTGGTGCCGGTGCCGGTGCCGGCCGTCGCGGCGGCGGTGCCGGGCGCGGCGCTGCCGTCGGCGGGCCTGTAGGTGCCGTCTGCGGCGAGCTTGCCGGTCTTGACGATGGTGCCGTTCCGGTCGTACGGGTACGCCGGGTACAGCTGGTCGATCTCGCTCTGCTCGAAGTTCTGCGCCAGCAGCGCGCGGTCGATCTCCTCCTGGCGGTTGCCGGAGAGGTTCCAGGCCATGGCCTTGAGCCAGGCCACCGAGTCGACCGGGGTCCACTCCTCCGGCTTGTAGTCGCCGTTCACGGCGCCGAGCAGGGCGTACTCGAGGGAGGCGCCGGCCCCGCCGGGGTGCTCGGAGAGCCAGGCGTTCACGCCGTCCGCGTAGGCCTGCAGGTACTTCTTGGTCTCGGCGGAGAGCACGGTGTCGTACTCCTGCTGCGCGACCCGGCGCCAGCCCATGGTCCGCAGGAAGGCGTCGGTCTCGACCTGGCCGGAGCCGAACATCTCGGACAGCCGCCCGGCGGTGATGTGCCGGCGGACGTCCATCTCCCAGAAGCGGTCCTGCGCCTGGACGTAGCCCTGGGCGCGGAAGAGGTCCTCGGAGGTGTCGGCGTAGAGCTGGGGCACGCCCTTGTCGTCGCGCTTCACGTCGACCGGGGCGGCGAGGCCGGCGACCCGGACGGTGCCGGTCAGCTCGGGGAAGGAGGCACGCACGGTGTGGACCGCCCAGTAACCGCTCCCGCCCAGCCCGGCGATCAGCAGCACGACCAGCACGATCACGATCAGACGGGCGCGCCGGAACTTCTTCGAGCGGGGCATCTGGGTCCTTGACTGGGGGACGTGGCGGCGGTGACAGCTCACCACATTAGGTCGGCTCAGGTGGCGGACGTGCACCGGGGACGCCCACGGTTGGATCAGAGGGGACGATACCCCGGAGGGATGACCGGAAGGGAAGGCCGAGGGGCCTCGATCAAAGATCAAGTAAAATGTTAGACTGAGTAACGACTCATCAGCCCCTCCTGCCGCAGAGGTGCCCCTGCGTGACCGTCGACCACCTGAACGCGTTCCTGCTCGAGTTCTCCGTGATCCTCCTGGTCGCGGTGGTCGCCGTGCGCATCTCCACCCGCTCCGGGCTGCCCAGCCTCCTCGTCTACCTCGGCATCGGCATCGCCCTCGGCCACAACGGCCTCGGCCTCGCCTTCGACAACGTCGCCCTCGCCCAGGTCCTCGGCTACGCGGCCCTGGTGGTGATCCTCGCCGAGGGCGGGCTGAAGACCAGCTGGCGGGCGATCCGGCCGGTCATGCCCGCCGCCGGCGTGCTGGCCACCTTCGGCGTCGCGGTCAGCGTCTTCGTCACCGCCGCCGGCGCGCACTGGCTGGTCGGCCTGGACTGGCGCACCGCGCTGCTGCTCGGCGCGATCGTCTCCTCCACCGACGCCGCCGCGGTCTTCTCCGTGCTGCGCACCGTGCCGCTGCCGCGCCGGCTCACCGGACTGCTGGAGGCCGAGTCCGGCTGCAACGACGCCCCGGTGGTCATCCTGGTCGTCGCCTTCGCCGCCACCGGACCGCTCGACCCCTGGTACGTGATGGTCGGCACCATCCTCGGCGAGCTCGCCGTGGGCGCCGCGGTCGGCTTCGCCGTCGGCCGGATCGGCGCCTGGGCGGTCAAGCACGTCGCCCTGCCGTCCTCCGGCCTCTACCCGATCGCGGTGATGGCCCTGACGGTGCTGGCCTACGCGGGCGGCTCGCTGCTGCACGGCTCCGGGTTCCTCGCCGTCTACACCGCGGCGGTGATCCTCGGGAACTCCAAGCTGCCGCACGGGCCGGCCGTCCGCGGCTTCGCCGACGGCCTCGCCTGGATCGGCCAGATCGGCATGTTCGTCGTCCTCGGCCTGCTGGTCACGCCCAGCGAGATGGGCTCGGCGATCGTCCCTGCGCTGGTCTGCGGCGCCGTGCTGGTCTTCCTGGCCAGGCCCGCCTCGGTGCTGCTCTCCCTGACGCCCTTCCGGCTGCCCTGGCGGGAGCAGGCGTTGCTCAGCTGGGCCGGCCTGCGCGGTGCGGTGCCCATCGTGCTCGCCACCATCCCGATGGTGGCGGCGGCCCCGCGGGCCCAGGAGGTCTTCAACATCGTCTTCGTGCTGGTCGTGGTCTTCACCCTGCTGCAGGGGCCGACCCTGCCGCCGGTCGCCCGCGCCCTGCGGATCGGCGAGGGCGACCTCGGCCAGGACCTCGGCATCGAGTCCGCGCCGCTGGAGAAGCTGCACGGCCACCTGCTGTCCGTCTCGCTCTCCCCGGAGTCGAGGATGTCCGGCGTCGAGGTGGGCGAGCTGCGGCTGCCCAGGGGCGCCGCGGTCACCCTGGTCGTCCGGGAGGGCAGCAGCTTCGTGCCGGAGCGCACCACCATCCTGCGGGCCGGCGACGAGCTCCTCGTCGTCACCACCGAGGAGGTCGGCGAGGCCGCCGAACGCCGGCTCCGCGCCGTCGACCGGGGCGGCAAGCTGGCGGGCTGGCTGCGCGGCCGCTGAACCGGCGGCCGCCGGGGGCGGGATGTGACCTGCCTTGCATCAGCGGCCCCACAGGGCCCGGCTGCCATATAATCGATCGATACGGAAGATCTACACCTAGAAAACCCGCAACATCTGCCTGATGCAGAGTTGGCGCGACCGCTCGGCGGCCGCGGTCCGCAGCACCCTGCCTGACGCCGGCACCCGCACCACCCCACAGCCGGCAGGACCCGGTATCTACCCCGGTCGACGCGCGAGAGGACGACTCTCGGCGCCGTCGGGGCCCACCCGTTCCCCGGCGCGCTACCAGGCAGCAGGAAGGACCGACCGTGACGGCCCGCCGAACGGTCGACGACACCCTGTCCCCCGGCACGCCCGCGCCTGCCGGCCCCGATGCCGCACCCGCGTCCGCACCCGCCCGGGTCGGCTACGCGGAACTGCTGCGGACCCCCGGCGCCTGGACGTTCCTGGTCCCCGCCTTCGCCGCCCGGCTGCCCTACGCCATGCTGAGCCTGGGCATCGTGCTGCTCGTCCTGGACACCCACGGCTCGTACGGCACCGCCGGCGCGGTCGCGGCCGTCTCCGCCGTCGCCCAGGCCCTGGTCGGCCCGCAGACCGGCCGGCTCGCCGACCGCCACGGCCAGGCGGCCGTGCTGCTGCCCAGCGTCGCCGTGCACGCCGTGTCGGTGGCCGCGCTGATCGGCCTGGCACTGGGCCACGCCCCGGCCTGGGCGCTGTTCGCAGCCGCCGCCCCCGCGGGTGCCTCGGTGCCGCAGATCGGCGCCATGGTCCGGGCCCGCTGGGTATCCCGGCTGTCGGACTCCCCGGCCACGCTGAACACCGCGTTCGCCTTCGAGTCGGTCACCGACGAGTTCACCTTCGTGGTCGGCCCGGTGCTGGCCACCGCCGTCGCCACCACGGTCACCCCCTCCGCCGCGCTGATCGCCGAGGCCGCGCTGACGGTCGCCGGCGGCCTGGCCTTCGCGGCCCAGCGCCGCACCGCCCCGGCCCGCCACCCGCGCACCGCCGGCGGCCGCGGACCCTCCGCGCTCTCCTCCCCCGGCGTCCGGCTGCTGGCCGGCGCCTTCCTCGGGGTGGGCACCGTCTTCGGCGCCATGCAGGTCTCGGTGACCGCGTTCGCCGAGTCGGTCGGCAGCGCCGGCGCCAGCGGCACCGTGTACGGCATCTTCGCCGGCGGCTCGATGCTCGCCGGCGTGCTCTACGGCCTGGTCGCCTGGCGCCGCTCGGCCCGCAGCCGGATGCTCGGCTGCTACGCCCTGCTGGTGCTCGGCTGCTCGACCCTCTGGGCGATGCCGAACCTCACCGCGCTCTCCGTCGCCGGACTCTTCTGCGGCCTGGCCATCGCGCCGACCCTGATCACCGGCTACACCCTGGTCGAGACGCTCGTCCCGGACGGCGCCAAGACCGAGGCCTTCACCTGGCTGACCGGCGCCATCGGCCTCGGCCTCGCGGTCGGCTCCACCGTCGCGGGCCGGCTCATCGACTCGGGCGGGCCGTCCGCCGGCTTCCTCGTGCCGGTCGTCGGTGCGGGCCTCGGCCTGGTCGCGCTGCTCGCCCTGCGGGGGCTGCTGGTCGCTCCGCGGGACGCCGCCGCGGTCGCTCCGGCCCCCTCCGCGTCCGGGGTGCAGGCCGCGGACGACGGTCTCCGGGCGGGCGGGCCGGCCCCGGCCGGCACGGCCTCCCGGGCCGCCGACGGCACCGGGCCGCGGCAGCTCGTGGGTGCGGGAACCGGGCGCTGAGGCCCGGGCCCGGCGGCCCGGACCCATCTCACACCCGGCATCGCTGGACTGTTCCAGCGGAATACCGCATCATTGACGATCGTTAGCACTCATCAGGCGAGAGTGCCAGGAGGAAGCAAGTGCCCACGTACCAGTACCAGTGCACCGAGTGCGGCAACGGCCTGGAGGCGGTGCAGAAGTTCACCGACGAGGCGCTGACCACGTGCCCCGACTGCCAGGGGAAGCTCCGCAAGGTCTTCTCGGCCGTCGGCGTCGTGTTCAAGGGCTCGGGCTTCTACCGCACGGACAGCCGCTCCTCCTCCAGCAGCTCGGTGAGCTCGGGGTCGTCCTCGACCTCGTCGTCCACCGGCTCGTCCTCGGGCTCGACGTCCTCCGCGCCGGCCGCCGCGTCCTCGGGGTCGACGGCCTCGGCGCCGGCCGCGAGCTGAGTCTTCGCACCGGAGGCCCGGTGCCGCACTCCCCCGTGGAGAGCGGCACCGGGCCTTTGCGCGTGCGCCGGGGGTTGCGGCTGCGCCAGGGGTCCTGCCTGCGCCCGGTACGCGACTGAGCAGGCGCGCGGCAATTGATTGCGCCGTTCGGGTGAGGCGGGTTTTCCACAGGCCGGGGTTTTCCACAGGAAATCGGTCGGCAATTCCGGAGGTGCCGGGCTCGGCGCATTCTGCTGTCCGCGGGCCCGGCCGGGTCCGCGGACCGCCGACCGGAGGCCGCCGACACCGTGACCACCCACCTCGCTCCCCCGCCGCCGTGCTCCGTCCCGCCCCGCCGGAGCGTGCCCGACTTCCCGCCGATCCGCCGCGGCTCCGGCGGCCGTCACCGACTGCAGCAGGCAGTGCGCCACCGCCCCGGGGTGCTGGCCGCCGGGCTGCTCGCCGCCGCTACCGCGCTCGCCGCCGGACCCTTCCGGCCGGGCCCGCCGCCGATGGCGGCCGCCTCCACGGCGACCACCGAGCCGGGGGCCGCACCGCGCTGCACGGGCACCGCCCCGCCCCCGCACTGAGCGGCGGGCGGGAGTGCTCCCCGAAATCCGGCGTGCCGATTTCCTGACCCCCCGATCCGCTGTGGTGTCGTTGCGGGATGAAGGGTTTCAAGGAATTCCTGCTCCGCGGAAACGTCGTCGATCTCGCGGTCGCGGTGGTGATCGGCGCGGCCTTCACGAACATCATCAATGCGTTCGTGAAAGGCATCATCAATCCGATCATCGGCCTGTTCGGCACCAAGGACCTGGCGTCCTACCGCTCCTGCCTGAAGGGCCCGTGCACCCTCGCCGCGGACGGGTCCGTCTCGTCCGGCGTCTTCATCCTGTGGGGCGAGGTGCTCAGCGCGGTGGTGCAGTTCCTGATCACGGCCGCGGTGGTCTACTTCGTCTTCATCCTGCCGATGCTCCACTTCATGGCGAAGCGGAAGACCGCGGAGGAGGAGGTCCTGGAGGCGGAGGAGAAGGAGGTCGTCCTGCTCACCGAGATCCGCGACGCCCTCGTCCGCCGGGGCTGACCGACCGCATGGCCGCCGGACGGACCCGCGCCGGGCCGCAGCACCCGCGGGAGCTAGTCGCCGTGGTGCGGGGGCCGCTGGTTCAGGTACCAGTCGAGCCCGCGGGCCGAACCACCGCCGGGGCGCTCGCCCCAGCCGGCGTCGGTGTCGTCGGCGGTCTGCCGGTCCAGCGGGTCGCCGAACACCAGCCGCGCCGCGGACGGCCCCTGCCGCCCCGGCTTCTTCGTGCCGGGCTTCCCGCCCGGCTGCCCGTCCTGCTCGACGGTCCGCTCGCCCATCGTCCTGCCTCCCGCTGTCCTCTCCACCAGCCTAGGTGGTGCCGGACGGCCGCGGGCCCCGGCCCGGGGCACTGCCCGGACCGGGGCCCGCGAACGCCGCTCCCGCGGTCAGGCCGCCTCGAAGCCCGCATGGTCCGCGATCTTCTTCAGCTCGGCCAGCGCGTGCTTCTCGATCTGGCGGATCCGCTCACGGGTGAGCCCGTGCTGCTTGCCGACCTCGGTCAGCGTCCGCTCCCGGCCGTCCTCCATGCCGTACCGGGACCGGATGATCGACGCCGTCCGGTCGTCCAGCCGCCCGATCAGGTCGTCCAGCTCCTCGCGCCGGAGCATCACCATGACGGCGTCCTCCGGCGAGACGGCACCGGTGTCCTCGACGAGGTCGCCGAACTGGGTCTCGCCCTCGTCGTCGACCGACATGTTCAGGCTGACCGGGTCCCGCGCCCAGTCGAGCACGTCCTTGATCCGCTCCTCGGTGGTGTCCAGCTCGGCCGCGATCTCCGCGGGGTCGGCCTCACGGCCCAGCTCCTTGGACTTCTCGCGCTGCACCCGGCGGATCCGGCCGAGCTCCTCGACGAGGTGCACGGGCAGCCGGATGGTGCGCGACTGGTCGGCGATCGACCGGGTGATCGCCTGCCGGATCCACCACGTCGCGTACGTGGAGAACTTGAAGCCCTTGGCGTAGTCGAACTTCTCGACCGCCCTGACGAGGCCCGCGTTGCCCTCCTGGATGAGGTCCAGCAGGGGCAGGCCGCTGCGCGGGTACCGGCGGGCCACGGCGACGACCAACCGGAGGTTGGACCTGATGAAGACGTCCTTGGCGCGCTCCGCG
This sequence comes from Kitasatospora sp. NPDC093679, assembly GCF_040683455.1. NCBI lineage: Bacteria > Bacillati > Actinomycetota > Actinomycetes > Kitasatosporales > Streptomycetaceae > Kitasatospora > Kitasatospora sp. NPDC093679. The sequence goes on along the minus strand of NZ_JBFBDW010000061.1, from coordinate 32,628 downwards.
TCCTCGGCTATCGCCTCCAGCTCCTCGCGCCTCGCACCCTCGGGCAGGGCGCCCTCGTCCAGCAGGTGCTGGGCGTACACCCCGGCCTCGATGCGCAACGAGAGCTGGACCTCCTCGGCGGCGTCGAGCAGCGGCGTCCTGGCGATCTCGTCGAGGTACATGCCGACGAGGTCGCGGTCGGCCTCAAGGTTGGTCGGCCGGGCCGAGCGAGTCCGGTCGGCCCTGTCGCGAACGACGGCACGAGTGGCCATGCTTGCTCCCTTGCTGGATTGCCGGGTCTGGCTGCTACCGGGTCTGGCGGCGCGGCTCGCGCGGGGCTGCGCTGCTCATACAAGTGCGGGCCTCCTGGAGGCTCACACGTAACGATCCAACGCGCAGAAATGGGACAACATTCCCAACTCACTCAGATTTTCGCGCCTCATGCAGTATCCTGCCGATTTTCATCGAGGCGATCGACGCTCCGCCATCGAGCGGCCACCATGCGCAACAGTCGCGGGCGCTACCGCCTCTTCCAACGAACAACACCTCCCGATCGCACCTTCTCCGCACAAAAGATGCCGAATCGCGATCGCGCCGGGTCCGCTCCGCACACCGCCACTGGGAAGGTGTCTGCCATGCACCCGTCCGCCGTTCCCGCCGCCCGTCGGCCCGTCGCCCGACACGCCCTGTGGGCGCTCGGTGGCACTCTGTTGTTCGGGGTGCTGCTCGGGCTGGTGGCGAGCGGCTGGGGGCCGCTGACCCGGCTCGACCAGCACTGGGCCGGCGCCCTGCACGGCTACGCCCGCCGCCACACCGCGTGGACGGCCTCGATGCAGACGCTGGGCGACATCGACGGGCCGGTCACCATGCGGGTGCTGCTGTTCGGTGCCGCGGCCTGGCTGTGGGCGATCAGGGCCCGCACCCTCGCCTCCTGGGCCGCCGTCCAGGGCGCCCTCGGCTGGGCACTGGCGATCGGCCTCGCGGACGCCGTGGGCCGGAACCGCCCGCACTTCGCCGACCCGGTCGCGCACGCCCACGGCGCGGCCTTCCCCTCCGGACACGCCATGGCCTCCGGCATCACCTGCGCCGCCCTGGTCGCCCTGGTCTGGCCGCTGGCCGGGCGGGCGGGCCGGATCTGGGCCGTCGGAGCGGCCGCCGCGGCGGTCCTGGCGGTCGGCTGGAGCCGGATCGCCCTGGGCATCCACTGGCCGAGCGACGTCCTGGCCGGATGGCTCGCCGCCGCGGCCCTGCTGGGCTGGGCGACGGTCGCCGTGGAGCTGTGGCGGCCCGGTGCGCTGGCCCGGGACTTCCGCCGCGTCGACCGGCGGACCAGGCCCCGCGTGCAGCGCGTGCTCGCCCGCGGCACGCCCACCGGGAACGCGGACGAGGCCGGCGACGAGGACGGTGACGACTCCGCCGACGGCAGCGGCGGCGGGTCGGCCCGACGTGCACGCGGCGACAGGAACAGCAGGGACGACGGGGACGACCTCGACGACCCCGGTGGCCGCGACGTCCCCCGCGGCGCTGCGGACGAGGCCCCGGTGCCCCGCCGACGCAGCTGACGTGCAGTGATAAAGCTCACACGATCGGGCGCCACCCCGGCGGTGAAGGGACGACGATGACGGCCGATCACTCCGAACGGATTGCAAGCTTCGCCGACATAACCGGACATAGGGTCACAATCCATCACCCTTCACGCCGCCGGGCCGTTCCGACCCCCGATATCCTCCGTGGGCGCAGGGCTGCCGCCCGCGACACCGGCCTCCCCAGGGAGTGCCGCGGTTTGGCAGACTGCTCCGGTTGGGTGCACCTGTGCGGAGGCCCCACAGCCCCACCGCCCAGGCACCGAGTGACGGGGATCCGATGACCATGAACACCACGGGTGAGTCCCCCGACTCGTACGCCCACCCGGACCCGCCCACCATGGCCCTGCGCAAGATCCCGCCGCAGCCTCCGGAGGCCGGGTACACCGGCGATCCGTCGCAGGCCGCGGGCCCCGGGTACCCGGGGGTCCCCGCCCAGCCGGGCGTGCCGCCGCAGCCGGGCGCCTTCCAGCAGCCCGGCGTACCGCCGCAGGCGCCCACCACCGTCCCCGCGCAGCGCCAGGCCGAGGGCGAGGCCCCGGCCGCGCCCGCCGCCTCGGTCGGCCGCAGCGGGCTGATCATGGCCCTCGGCACGCTCTCCTCGCGCGCCCTCGGCTTCGTCCGCAGCGCGATGATCATCGCCGCGCTCGGCGCCGCCGGCCTCGGCGACTCCTTCAACGTCGCCAACTCGCTGCCGAACGTCGTCTACATGATGCTCATGGGCGGCGTGCTGGCCTCCGTCTTCGTCCCCGAGCTGGTGCACGCCGCGCAGACGCACAAGGACGGCGGCGTCGCCTACACCGACCGGCTGCTCACCCTCTGCGGCGTCATCCTGGTCGTGCTGACGGCGGGCGCCTGGCTGCTGGCCCCGACGATCGTCGACCTCTACTCGAACTTCGACGGCGCGCAGCGCGACCTGACCATCGCCTTCGCGCGGTACTGCCTGCCGCAGATCTTCTTCTACGGCGTCTTCACCCTGCTCGGCCAGGTGCTCAACTCGCGCGACCGCTTCGGCGCGATGATGTGGACGCCGGTGCTGAACAACGTGGTCGCGATCGCGGTCTTCGGCCTCTACATCCTGGTCGGCAACGACGCGGACAAGGCCGAGCAGATGACGGCCGGCCAGACCATGCTGCTGGGTCTCGGCAGCACCCTGGGCATCGTCGTCCAGGCGGTCGGCCTGCTGCCCTCGCTGCGTTCCTCCGGCTTCCGCTTCCGGCCGCGCTTCGACTGGCGCGGTGCCGGTCTGACCAAGCCGATCCGCGCGGCGAGCTGGGCGCTGCTGCTGGTCGTGGTCACCCAGCTGTCCTTCGCCGTGATCAGCCGGCTGAGCACGGGCGCCGGCGTCCGTGCGGCGAAGGACGGCCTGACGATGGGCCTCGGCAACTTCGCCTACACCAACGCGTACCAGCTGTTCGTCGTCCCGCAGGGCGTCATCACCATCTCCCTGGTGACGGCGCTGCTGCCCGGCATGTCCCGGGCCGCGACCCGGGGCGAGCTGACGAAGATCGGCTCGGACCTGGCCGGCATGCTGCGCTCCTCGGCCGCCATGATCGTCACGGCCACCGTGCTGTTCATCGCGCTGGCCCCGCAGATCGCCGACATCGCCTACGGGCACGGCAAGGTCACCTCGGCCGACTCGTGGGTGATCGCCCAGACGCTGATCGCCTTCGCGATCGGCCTGCCGGCCTTCTGCGCGCAGTACGCGCTGTCCCGCGGCTTCTACGCGATGGGTGACGCCAAGACCCCGTTCTGGCTGACGGTGGTGTCGACCACGGTCAACTCGGGCCTGTCGGCGGTCGCGTACTGGCTGCTCAGCCCGCGCTGGATCATCATCGGCATGGCGGGTGCGCAGAGCATCGCCTGCCTGGTCGGTGTCGGCCTGACCGGCTGGGCCCTCGGCCGCCGGCTGCGCAAGCCCGTTCCGTCCGCCGTCCCCGCCTCGGCCCCGGCCGGCCCGGACGCGACGATGGTGCTGGGCCTGCGCCGCAACGGCAAGCCTCGCAGCGGTCTGGACGGCGGTTCGGTCGTCGCCCTGCACCTGGCCATCACGGCGGCCTGCCTGCCGGGCGCGGCGGCCGCGGTGTGGCTGTCCGGCCGGATCTCCGACGCCACCGGCGGCGGGATGCTGAGCAGCGTCGTCGGCCTGGCCGCCGGTTCGCTGGCCGTCCTGGTCTCGCTGTTCGCCCTGGCCCGTCCGCTCGGCGCGGGCGCGGCGGTGGCCCCGTTCGCCCGCAAGCTCCGCATCCCGTACCCGGAGCCGGCCGCCGCCACGGGCAACGGCAAGCACCGCCGCTGAGGCCCTGTCGATCCCGGCGGCGCCGGGGTCCTCGTCCGGTCCGACGGCCCGGCGCAGCACTCCTGCGCCGGGCCGTCGCCGTACGCCCGTCTCCCGTTCGGAGCAGGGCGGTTCGCCCCGGCGGGTGGATGCCCGTTGCGGAGCCCCTGCCCGGCCCGTTGGACGGGTGCGGTCCCCGGTGGCCGGTGGACACCCCACTGGGCCCCGGTTCCGCGTCGCCCGCCCCGCGTCGGCACCCGCGGAGTCCCGACCGGGACCTCCCGGCGGGTGCTGCCGCGGCGGGCTCCGGACGGGTCCGGCTCCACGGCCGGAACGGGAACGGGAAGGCCGCTGACTCCGTTGACTGCCGCACGCAGGGCCGGTCGAGGGCCCGCCGGGGCCGCACACCACCGCAGGCACGGCCGGCGGCTGCCGCTGGCGATCACCGCGGCGGCGGCGGTCTCCGCCGCCGGCCTGGCCCTGCCGGCCGGTGCCGCAGCCGCGCAGGGCAGTGCGGAGGCCGCGCCTGCCGCTGCTGCCGCCGCGCCGGTCGCGGCGGCAGCGGGGTCCGGCGTCCTGCAGAGCCGGTTCGCCGACGCGGCCGCCGAGTTCGGGGTGCCGCGGAGCGTCCTGCTGGCGTTGTCGTACCAGCAGACCCGTTGGGAGTCGCACCACGGCGAGCCGAGCACCACCGGCAACTACAACGTGATGGGCCTGACCCGGGTGGACCCCGCCGCGGTCACCCGGGCCCTCGCCGCCGGGCCGGGTCCCGAGGCGGACCTCCGCGGCGACGACTCCCCCGCGCGGCGGGCCGCGCCCGGGGTCCGGGTCGAGGACGGCCCGGCCCTGCACACCCTGGAGCGGGCGGCGGAGCTCCTGCACGAGCCCGCGGAGCGGCTGCGGACGGAGCCGTTGCAGAGCATCCGCGGGGCGGCGGCCCTGCTGGTGGCGTACCAGCGGGAGGCCGGCAGGCCGCTGTCGGGCGATCCGGCGGCCTGGTTCGCGGCGGTGTCCCGCTTCAGCGGGTCCCCGGCCGGGCAGGGCGGCGACGACTTCGCCGACCGCGTACTCGGCACGGTGAGGGCAGGAGCCTCCCGGGTCACCTCCGACGGGCAGGTGGTCACGCTGTCCGCCGCCCCGGCCGTGGCCGCCGCTCCCCCGGTCGCCAAGCGCCCCGCCGGACCTTCCGCCGGGCCATCCGCCGGGCCCTCCACCGAGCAGGGCGGCGCCGGGCGCAAGGGTCCGTCGGACGAGAACGCACCCGGCCCGGTCGAGTGCCCGGCCGGCCTCGGCTGCGACTTCCGGCCCGCCGCCTACGCACTGATCAACGCCTCGGACCCGTCCTCCTTCGGCAACTACTCGGTCGCCGACCGCCCCGCCGACGGCCAGCGGATCGACCGCATCGTCGTCCACGACACCGAGGGCGGCTTCGAGGGCTCGATCGCGGCGTTCCGGCAGCCGGCCACGCAGGCCAGCGCGCACTACATCGTGCGGTCCTCGGACGGCCACGTCACACAGCTGGTGAGCACCGGGAACGTCGCGTGGCACGCCGGCAACAAGACCGTCAACATGCACAGCATCGGCATCGAACACGAGGGGTACGCGTTCCCGGCGGACAAGGCGACCTGGTACTCGGAGCAGTTGTACCGGTCCTCGGCCTCGCTGACCCGGTACCTGGCGGACCGGTTCGGCGTACCGCTCGACCGGCAGCACGTCATCGGGCACGACGACGTCCCGGGCCCGCGCCAGCAGGACCTCTCCGGCATGCACTGGGACCCCGGCACCTTCTGGGACTGGAACCACTACATGGACCTGGTCGGCGCGCCCGTGCGGGCCGGCACCGGCGGTCCGGTCGTGGTCGGCGGCACGGTCACGATCGCCCCTGCCTTCGACTCCGGCAACACGCCCCCGGTGGACGGCGCCCCGGCCCGCCCGGAGAACTTCGTCTACCTGCGCACCGCCCCGAGCGCGACCGCCCCGCTGATCGGCGGCGGCACCACCCGGGCCTCCGACTGGCGGGCCAAGGCGGTCGCCGGCACCGGCTACGTGGTCGCGGACCGGCGGGGCGACTGGACGGCGATCTGGTACGGCGGTGTGAAGGGCTGGTTCGACAACCCGCACGGCCGGAGCGCCGCCGCGGACGACCGGCCGGGACGGACGGTCCTGGTGCCCAGGGCCGGCCGGACCTCCGTCCCGGTGTACGGCAGGGCGTACCCCGAGCGCGCCGCCTACGCCCCGTACCCGGCCGTCGCCGCGGTCTTCGACCCGGCCGGCCTCGCGCCGACGCCCTACACCGCGGCGATCCCGGCCGGACAGGGCTACCTCGCGGCGGCGGACCGGCCGGTGCACGGCGACTACTACTACGCGCGGAACATCGACGGCGACGCACCGGACGACCGCACCCTGGTCGTCGGCCGCGACCTCTACTACCCGATCCGGTACGACCACCGGCTGGCGTTCCTGAGGTCGACCGACGTCGTCGCGGTCACCGCGGCCACGGCCGCGGGCGGTTCCGTCCCGGTGACGCCGAAGCGCCTGCCCGACCCCGGCACCGGCCGCACCGGCACCGCAGGCATCGTCGCCGGCGACCGCCGTGCACCTGGAGGGCCCCGGCGCCACCGACGGTGACCTCCGCGGCCCCCGGACCGGCCTGCGCCCCGGCTGCGCCACCGGGGCGCCCGCTCCGACTCCGAACGAGTGGACTCGCCGCGGCGGGTGCCGGCGGGGCGGGAGGTGCAGCGGACCGGGGTGGTGATGTTGCCGTCCGAACCCGTGATCCGGAAGAGGCGCCGTGCGACGCACCCCCCACCACCGGCTGTTCGCCGCAACGCTGTTCGCGGCGTCCGTGCTGGCTCCCATGACACCCGCCCCCGCCACGACCGTCCACGCCACGACCCTCCACGCACCGACCGTCCGCGCCGCGGGCGTGGGGCGGTACGACCCGGACGATTGCCCACCGGACGGTCTCGGCCCCGAGCTGACCGCCCGTCTGGACAGCACGATCGAGGACGTCCGCCGGCAGGCGGGCATCCCGGGCGTCGTGGTCGGGCTGTGGATGCCGGGCAGGGGAAGCTACGTCCGCGCGACCGGTATCGCCGACACCGCCACCGGCAGGCCGATGGCCGTCGACTCGTACGTCCGGATCGGCAGCGAGACCAAGACCTTCACGGTCACCGCGCTGCTCGAACTCGTCGACCAGCACCGGGTCGGCCTGGACGACCCGATCTCCGCCTACGTCGACGGCGTGCCGGACGGCGGGCGGATCACCCTGCGTCAGCTCGCCGAGATGCGCAGCGGCTTGTTCCCGTACACCTTCGATCCGGGCGCGGCCTTCAAGTACTCCAACACCAACCTCGTCCTGCTCGGCCTGGTCGTCGAGAAGGTCAGCGGGCAGCGGCTCGCCGACTTCGTCCAGCGGCGGGTGCTCCGCCCGGCCCACCTGCGCCGCACGCTGTTCCCGCGGGGCGCCGAGTTCCCCGAGCCGCACCCGCGCGGGTACACCGACCAGACGTTGAGCGGGGCGGTCGAGGACGTCACGGACTGGAACCCCAGCTGGGCCTGGGCGGCCGGGGCGATGATCTCCGACCTGCAGGACCTGCGCCGCTGGGCCGAGGTCGTCGCCACCGGACGGCTGCTCAGCCCCGGGACCCAGGCGGAACGGCTGAAGACCCTGCCGACGGGCTTCCCGGGCACCGGTTACGGTCTCGGCATCTTCGAGACGAACGGCTGGATCGGCCACAACGGTTCGATCCCCGGCTACGAGACGGTGACCGTCTACCTGCCCTCGCAGCGCGCCACCCTGGTCGTCATGATCAACACCGACGTCCTCAGCCAGGGCCAGGAACCCTCCACCCTCCTCGCCCGGGCGATCACCGCGATCGCCACCCCGGACAACGTCTACGCCGGCGCCGTCCCGCCCCACTGACCCGCCGAGGCCGATGCGCCGAGACCGACCCGCTCCCGCACCTCGTGACGCCCCTTCCGATCGGGACGCACCTGGCCCACCACATCGAGCCCGGCGCCGCCGACGACGGGCACGGGAGGGGCACGGCAGGACCAGCGGCACGGAACGGCGAAGGCCCAGGTCGGAGGGCTTCACCCTCTGGCCTGGGCCTTTTCGTGTTCCTGGTGCTGTGCCCCAGGCAGGATTCGAACCTGCGACACCGGCTTTAGGAGAGCCGTGCTCTATCCCCTGAGCTACTGAGGCGGGGATCTGTAGGAAAATGTGCAGGAAATTGCGACGGAAGCCGCGATCCCGGACACATCGGTCCACTGATCCAGCGGTGCGCCAGCGGACCAGCGCGCCGCCGTCAGTGTAGCGGGTGGAGGTGCGCAGGCGAGGGGGTTACCCGCCCGGCGCCGAGAAGGCAGCTGCCCAGCCGCTGGCCGGGCAGCTGGTCACCTGCGGGGCCCACCTACCGTGCCGAGGGCGATGGAGTTGATCATCCAGGCGAAGCCGAGGTAGATGAGCAGAGCTCCGGGGGCGCCATAGGCGGGCAGGCGCTTGTCCCAGTGGGAGTAGTCGAGGGTGCAGTTGGTGGACTCGCTGTCCTGGCGGAATCCCTTGAGGCGGTCCCCGAGGTCGGTGTTCGGCGGGATCTGGCGGAGGTGCTCACAGCGGTTGAATTTCGGTCGCTTGGTTCTGGGGTCGAGTGCCCTGTCCTCCTTCGTCTCATAGACGGGGATCAGCTCGATGTGTGGTCCGTTCCTGCAGGGGATCTCCACCGCGTGGTAGAAGCGGTGGCTGTTCACTCCGGAGCGCATCGGGAGTTCCCGGACGGGTAGCGGCGTATAGATGGTCTGCCCGTCGACGGAGATGTGCCGCTCGCATGACCGGCCCGCTGCCGCGTAGACGTCGTGGATGCAGTGGTCATAGCGGTACTTGTTCAGCGGCCTGGGGTTGATTCCGTCGTGCTGTGGTGTGTAGACGACGATTCCGCGGGCGACGAGCCTGGCCCGGTGGGTTCCGCGCCAGGCGGTGTCGAGCACGGCAGCGATGACGCCTGGCGCACGGTCGAGGATCTCGTGAGCGAGGCGCAGGGCCGTGCTCGCCTCCTCCTCCCTGTCCGGGTCCTCTTCCGGGGACCTGTGGCGGGCGCCGTCGGCGTTCAGGATGATTCGGCTGTGAGGTCTCTCTGACAGGCGTACGGAGAAGGAGACGATCTTCTTTCCGTAGACGGCCCTGTCGCCACCCTCGATCTGGATTCCGGCGTCCGGATCGACTCTGTGCCGCCGCATCTCGCCGGTCTTCTCGTCGATGGTGAATTCCTCGGTCTGGTCCGAAGGGGGCCTGACGACGGTGGCGTCGCCGTTGATCACCTGGCTACGGTCCGGGCGCAACCAGCAGCCGCGGGGTCTCTCCTCCGACAGGTAGCCGAGAGCGATGGCCTGTTTGATCCAGGAGTCCCGGGAGGCTTCACGGAGCTGAGGGAGGGCGTCGAGCATTTTGTGCCGGTACTGCAGCCAGTGATGGCGCTGAGGACCGGTTTCGGGGAGGGAATCGGCTTCCTCGTCACCCAGGCACCGTCGTACTCCTTCACGGACGACTTCCCAGATCGTCTTGTGCTGGAGGTTGGCTTCGGCGGAACGGGCCGTATTGAAGACGGATATGGCACAGACGTAGATGAGGAAGACGTAGGGCGGATAGTGGGGGGTGCGTCCGCGTGTCCCCGGCTCCTTTCGGGGGAGAACTGCGGTGGCCACCTTGTACAGGGCGGGATTGGCGACGACGAGCTCCAGCCGTTCGATCTCCGGGATGTTCCGGGCCTCGGGACCTTTGGGTTCGGGATCGAAGCCGGCCGGGCTGAAGATGTCCCGGGGCGTGGGGCCGAGGACCCAGTCGGGCTCTTTCTTGGCCTTGGCAGCCTTCTTGAGTTTGCGCGGGGAACTGGTGGATGGGCTCACGTGCCGGCCTCCTCTGCGGAGGGCCGCCACTGGTAGCCGGCCAGTCGGGCTGCACCATCGAGGGAGGACAGGCCGAAGCGGAGAGCGACGTCGGCGATCTGACCGGTCTGCTCGAGGACCTTCGCTGCGAGCCAGCTGGAGACGTCGTGCGGGGCCGCCGAGCGGCCCTCAGCCGCGATGCCACCACTGCGGACGATCTCGCCGAAGGCGGTGCACACGCTGGCCTGGCGGCGGTAGGCGGGTGAGTCGGCGATGGTGGCGAGGGTTCCGAAGCCGTCCGAGCCAGAGTGCTTGACGATGAATTCGGCACGCAGGCGCAGGACTCTGATGCTCCAGTCGTCGTCGAGCGGGCAGTAGCGGGCCGTGGTGTGGGTGGTGCCGCAGGCCCAGACCCGGGCGTGCGGGAAATCGAGGTCGCTGACGGTGGTGTAGCCGATCTCGCCGGTGTGCAGGCCGGAGAGCAGTAAGCCGAGGACGGCGGCGTGCCGGGTCTGGGGCATTCCCCGTTCGGCGTGGAACCGTAGCTCCTCGATGTCGCGGTCGGTGAGCGCGCCGGCGTGCCGGGGCGCGGACCGCGGGATGGGTGGAAGGTCCAGCAGCGGTGCTTTCGTCGTCAGGCCGAGATGCCGGGCCTCCGCGAACAGGGCGTCGACGCCCGACTTGCGGACGCGGCGCGTGCTGTCGGCGGGTGTGGTAATCAGTCGCCCCTGGCGGTCGCGTCCTGGGGCGTCCGCGAAGGTCTGAGCGATGGCGTCTGTGATGTCGTCCAGCCGAGTGATGCCCAAGGCCGTACTGAACTGCAGTAGGCGCTCGCCGACCTTGATGTAGGACTCGGCGGTCTGGGCACTCAGGCTCCCGCGTCGGACCGCCGCGTCCCACTCGCGTACGACGCGGAAGAAGGCAGAACGAAGGGTGATCCTAGACATGGAGACCTCCCGCTCGCTCGCAGGAGTGCCGCTGAACAGCGCTCATGATCACTGGATTAGACGAAACGTGTGGGGTGCGCGGCTGAGTCGCGCTACGGTGACTGGTGGCTCTCGCCTTGTGTGAGGGCACGCCAAAGCCCCCTCTCTCGTGGGCTCTTTACCCGCGGGGAAGTGATGGGTTTTCGGTGAGGGTCCGGAGGCGCCGAACCGGCCAAGGAGATAGCGCCTCCGGACCCAGCTCTCAGTTGTTCATGGACTCCTTTCGCAGCGGCGCGGAGGCACCCAGCTGTTGGATCAGCCGATGGGTGTCGAGCCAGGCGCCACGGTCCATCGCCGCGATGGTGGCCAGTGACCATAGAGGGACGAGGAGTTCGGCCTTCAGGGGGGCCTCGCTCCTCTTCGCGCGAGCGCTCACGGCAGACAACACAGCCACCAGCCCGGTCACGTGGTCATGGACCGCGGAGGCCTCGTCGGGATTCATGTGCCACGCCTCACCCATGCCGAGATGTGCCGACAGCAGCTTCTCGACGTCCACGTCGGAGCCCGGGCGGGGGCCGGACTCCCCTTCCCTGCGGGGGCCGGGGATGGTCGACTCGTTCTGGTCCGAACCGCCAGGGGTGTCGGCTTCGGGGCCCGGAAGGCATGAAGATCCGGCGGCGCTGGTCGGCTTGCCTGTCTGAGACTGCTCGGCGGTGGCGTGCTGCCCCAGACCAGCCTCCGCGGTGGGCCCCTTGTGCGCTGTCGTGCTACCAGAGTCAGTCGAGTCCTGCTCGTACCACCGGACGAGACCGTCGGGCTCCTCGATGAGAAAACCTGTCGCGACCATCAGATCAAGGAGCCGATCGACTGCCTTCTCGTGACCGCGGGTTCGTACCTGGCGAAGGAACTTCAGCCTGAGCGCGACCCGGGGTGCGGATCCTTGCTCGAGACGCTCCCGTGCAGATCGCACGAACCACAGGTTCTGCCAGTCCGCGCGCAGAGCACTCAGCCCCTCCGTACGGCCGATCGCCCAGGCGCGGGTGATCTCCTGAGCGCTCCGCGACGGTTGGTAGATGCCCCGGGCGGAGATCTTCGAGACCAAGCCGCAGTCGGCCAGGAACTTCATAGAGATCCCGATCCGCCATGGACCGAGGTCAGTCGCCTCGTCCAGCGCGCTGACATGGAACTGCTCGGTGAACCTTCCTGCCGTGGAGATCAGGTCGCAATACGTCGAGGCCGGCACGCGGGGGTGAGGCAGCGGTTTCGCCGGCTCGGCGTGTACCGAGCGGTGGCCGTTGCTGGCCAAGGTTTCCTCCAGGTGCCGTGCGAGAGTTGGCGCGTGCGCAGCGTAGAACACGGGCGACGGCTGGCGCAGGCGAACTATGGATCTTGTATAGAAGTAACGCCTTTGCCAGCGGACGGAGTTGAACGTCAGGCTGGCAGTCCAGGAGCAGGTGACGGACCCTTAGCTGTCACGTGACTCCAACAACTTGATCGACGCCAGCGCTGGCGGTGAGCTTGACGCGCCATCCGCGGACGCGTGTGGGTGCACCGCTTGAGGTGGCCACCCAGAGCGAGGTGCGGCGCGGGCGCTCACGAAGGTCGCCGAAGATTCCCCTCTCTCTATTCACTCTCACTAGGGTGCTATATCAGTAGCATGGGTTAGGTGGGTCCGCATTCCGAGCGCCCTTCCGTCACACTTGTTTGGTGCCTGGAGGAACGAGACGTGCGCAGAGGCCGAACACATACGTGGTCGGCGGCGAATGGCCGAACGCCATGATGGAGCCGCACCGTGGAGCCCTCGTCGCTCAGGCCATCGCTCGAAGACTCGCGCAGGCGATGGCTGACCAAGGACTGAGCGCCAATGCTCTCGCCCGCAGGAGCGGGGTCAATCGACAGGTGATCGCCAACGTTCTGAACGGCACAGTCTGGGCTGACACACTGACCGTGATCGACCTGGAAGGAGCCCTCGGCGTGATGCTGTGGCCCGATCACGTGCAGTGGCGCATCCCTGCCCCTGGCGAGGCCCCAGAGGGTTACAGCGACGAGGCGGAGGGGGCGTCCGCTGAAGGCTCGAGCGCACCGCATGACGCGGGGTAGGTGACGTCGCCAGGTCTCTACTTACGGCTGGACGGGGCGGGAGCGCCTCGTGGGGCCCGGCTCAGCATGCCCGCCTGGCGAACTCAAGGCGAGCACCGGGACCTGTGTCCGTGGCAGGTCATCATGCCAGCGTTGTCTGGCACTCTTCGCACCGCCTGCCGCGCAGTGTTTCCCTCCATCGCAATCGCCGGGGCGCTGCCGCTCAACCTGTCCAGAGCCTGACCAGAGGTGTGGGGATCCAGCCCCTGTGTGGTGCAGTCACCAGATCCTCGGTCAGGTGGGTGCGGGCTCCGGCAGGTGTTCGCACTGCGTCGGGAGATCAGAATCGTGTCCGCAGGAAAGCGTCACCACGCCTGCCGGGGCGAGGCTGAGGCGGGCTGCCGACACCGGTCGAAAGAATTCTCGACCGGCTTAGGAAGGACCGCCGACCACCTCGTACGACGACCTGGGCCGACGCGGACGTGGCCGACGGTTCACATCCTCAGCTGTCCCTGTCCCCGTTGGTGGACCACTCGTTGGCGAAGTGCTCCATCTGCTTCAGGACCAGGTCGATGGCCTCCGGGGACTCCTCCGGCGGGTATTTGCGGCGGGCCAGGAGGCGCTTGATGGCGCTGCGGAGACGGGCGCGGACCGGCTCGCGGGCGATCCAGTCCGGCTTGAGCTTGCTGCGGACCTCGGCGACCAGTTCGCGGGCGATGGAGGCCAGGACCTCGTCACCCATGACCGAGCGTGCCGTGCCATGGTCGGCGACCGCGTCGTAGAAGGCGAGCTCGCGCCAGTCCAGCGGCGGCTCGAACTTCTCGCCACGGCGGGCGTCCTCCATGACCTCCTTGGCCATCTCCACGAGCTTGGCGATGAGCTCCGCGCTCGTGCACTGCTGCCGCATGTACCGGACCATGAGGTCCTGCAGCCGCTCCGAGAACGTGGTCCGGCGGACGATGTTGTGCCGGGTGACCTCGCGCATCTTCCGCTCGATGAGCCGCCGCAGGGCCTCCGCCGCCAGATGCGGGGTCTCGCTGCTCTGGAGCTTCGCGACGAGCGCGTCGTTGAGGTGCGTCAGGTCGGCGGTCTCCAGGCCGGCCTCGGCGAGGAGGTCCGTCACCCCGCTGGTCTCGACGACCGAGGAGGTGAGCTGCGCCAGGTACAGCTCGACGTCACGGGCGACAGGGAGGCCGCGGGCCTCGCGGTTCATCGCGTCGATCTTCGCCATGTAGGCGCGGACCTCGACGAAGAACTGGATGTCCCGCCGCCAGGTCGGGTGGTCCGGGAAGCGTTCGCCGATGTCCGTGGAGCTTCCGCAGAGCGCGTAGAAGCGCTCCAGGCGGTGGGAGTGCTCGCGGTAGCGCCGGCCGAGCGTCTGCCGGGGGTCGTCGAGCTTCTCGGGGTTGTTGCCCGGGGTGGCCGGGTCGAGCAGGTGATTCGCAGCCCGGAGCGCGGCGTCGATGAATGCCGTCTTGGAGGGGATGTCCAGCCGGGCCCGCCAGTCGAGGCCGCGCAGGATGTCGTTGAGGATGTCGTACTCGTTGCGCAGCTCGTCCAGCGCCCGGTCGAGGTCCTGGCCGAGCGTGCGGTCCTGCTGGTCGGCGTCCGTGTACTCGGCGATCGCCCGCTGGAGGTTCTCGGTGAGCGGCGCGTACCCGACAAGGAGGCCGTCCTCCTTGCCCCGGAAGCGGCGGTTGACTCGGGCCAGGGCCTGCATCAGGCCGGCGCCCTTGAGCGGCCGGTCCAGGTACATGGTGTGGACGGGCGGCGCGTCGAAGCCGGTCAGCAGCATGTTGTTGACAATGAGGAGCTGGAGCTCGTCCTCCGGGTCCTTGGCCCGGTTGATGACGGCCTTGCGGCGGCTGTCGCTCAGGGCGTGGGCGAGGAGCCGGTCGGAGTCCTTGCGCGTGTTCGACGAGAACACGATCTTCATCGCGCCCTTGTCGATCTCGTCGCTGTGCCACTCGGGCCGCAGCTCGCGCAAGGCGTCGTACACGCTGACGCAGATCTCGCGGGTGGCGCACACGATCATCGTCTTGCCGGGCGCGCCGCCCGTCTCGGAGACGCCGACGAACGGCTGCATGGCCGTACGGCGCGTCTCCCAGTGCTGTACAAGGTCGGCGGCGAGGTCCCGGATGCGGGCGGGCGCGCCGTACATCGCGTTCATCGTGGCAACGGCCTGCTCGACCCGGCGGCGCTCAACGTCGTCGAGCCCCTCGGTGATCCGGTCGGCCTCCTCGTCGATGGTCGTCGGGTCGACGTCCCGGTCCATGACGAGCTGGATGACCCGGCTCTCGTGGAAAACCTTGACCGTCGCGCCGTCGTCGGCGGCCCGCTTGAGGTCGTACACGTCGATGTAGTCGCCGAACACCTCTCGGGTGTTGCGGTCGGCCTCGGAGATCGGCGTACCGGTGAAGGCGAGGAGGGTGGCGGACGGGAGCGCGTCGCGCAGGTGGCGGGCGTAGCCGTCAAGGTTGTCGTAGTGGCTACGGTGCGCCTCGTCGACGACGACGACGATGTTGCGGCGGTCGGAGAGGAGCGGATGGTCCGCGCCGGACTCCTTCTCCTCCTTGGTACGCCCGAACTTTTGCAGCGTCGTGAAGAGGATGCCGCCCACGCGCTTGGCCACGAGCTCCTCGCGCAGCTCGGCCCGGGTGAGGACCTGCTTCGGCGCCTCCGGAAGGATCTCGCTCTCCAGGAACGTCGAGTACAGCTGGTCGTCGAGGTCCGTGCGGTCCGTGATGACGACGACGGTCGGGTTCAAGAGAGCCGGGTCCTTCATCACCATGGTGGCGGTGAGGACCATCTCCTCCGACTTGCCTGAGCCCTGCGTATGCCAGACGACGCCGGCCTTCCCGTCGCTCGCGGCGGCCACGCGTACGGCCTCGACGGCGCGGGTGACGGCGTAGTACTGGTGCGGCTTCGCGACCCGCTTCATCCGCTTCGACGGTACGAAGTTGATGAAGGACTTGACGAGGGTGAGGAACCGGTCCTGGGTGAACAGCCCGTGCAGGGCCAGGTTCTGGCCCGAGTCCCATATGCCCTCGGCGGAGAACAGGTCGACGCGCTCGCCGAGCTCGTCCGTGTTCCACGGCGCGAAGTGCTCGTACGGGGTGAAAGGCGTGCCGTACTTGGCGGTGATCCCGTCCGAGACGAGGACAACGGTGTTGTACCGGAACGCGGTCGGGAACTCCTCTACATAGCGGGTGACCTGGGTGTGCGCGTCCTGGAGCGTCGCGTCCTCGTCGCCGGCGCGCTTCAGCTCCAGAACGGCGAGCGGCAGACCGTTGACGTACAGCACGACGTCGAAGCGGCGGCGCTTTTCGCCGTCGATGACGGTCACCTGGTTGAGCACGCGGTACACGTTCCCGTCCGGGTCGTCGAGGTCGACGACCCGGACGGTGGGGTTGTGCTCTGCCCCGAAGGCATCGGTGTACGTGACGGACCGGATGCCGGCGGTCAGGAAGCCGTGCGCGGTCCGGTTCTCCTCGTACGTGTCCTGGGAGGTCGGCGTCGCGGCGACACCGACGGCGTCCCGGACAGCATCCGGGGGCAGCTCCGGGTTGAGCCGCTCGATCGCGTCCCGGAGGTCCGGGTAAAGGATCAGGTCGTCCCACGACTTCCGGTGGCCCGAGCCGACCGCGAACTCATTGCCGGGGCTGGGCTCCCAGGCGAGCTCGGCCAGCTCATCGAGGGCGAGGAGCTCCCAGTCGGACTCGCGGGGACGGTGGTTCTGTCTGTCGTCGGGGATGCCGGTCATACGTGGTCCTCGACAATCTTCTCAGCGTCCTTGACCCGGAGGCGGCCGGACATGAGCTGGGGGAGGAGGGTGTCGCGGAGGGTGGCGAGGGCCTGGGACTCCTGTCGTGCCAGCGCCGCTCTGCGGGCCAGGCTCCGGATCTGCTGTCCCGTGTCACCGAACTGACGAGGGTCGACAACCTCCGTCGCCATGACCTCAGCGGGGCGGACTCGCTGGTGGCTCTTGGACGTGCCGGTCACCTTTGATGCCAGCTCGTCCAGGAAACTCCGCTGGCTGGTGACTGCCCACAACTCATGTGTGGTCAGGGGACCCCTAGGCACCAGGACCAGGAACTCGGTTGATGCCAGCGACGGGACGTCCGGGCTCGGCTCGACATTCCATACCCGAGGGATATCCGGGTTCAGCTTCGACAGCAGGACTGCCGACTCGGATACCGTGAACTTGCTGCTCTTGATCGATTCCGGGGATACCCGATCGGGAAGCTTGCTGGCGTCGAATGCCGGAAGGCTGTAATGATCGACGGCGTCGTCCGTAAGTTCCTGCGGCACCATCTGCACCTTCCGGAGTGTGCAGATCTCATCGAGACGGATACTTTCTCGCCGGGACTCGCCAGACGCGAGAGTGATCGAGAGAGACTCGGCTGTGGTGGCGATGCGCTCGTTGATAGAGATCTTGTCGTCCAGTGCTCCGAGGATGCGCGCGATCGACTTCTGCTGGCTCCGATCGGGAATGGTGATGCACAGCGATCGAATGTCCGCCATATTCAGATAGTCAGCCATATCCGTCTGGCTCTTGCGGTGCCCCGCCTGACTCCAGAACTCGGCCCCCTTGAACCAGTAGTAGAGAAAGCGGCGATCCAGCGCGCCCGACTCGCTGACGCGGAAGTAGCAGACCTGGGGGCTGTAGACGAACGGAGGGGAATCATCAGGAATGACCGCGACGCGGCCAACCGTACCCTTGGTGGTGAGAACGATGTCACCGGGCTGGGACACCTTCGCACCCATGGCGCCCCGATACGAGTCGCTCACATAGTCGGAGAATTCCGGCCGGATGGATCCGTTATGCACCTCTGCGACCCGCAGGATCGGAAGCCCTGGCTGGCCGTGCTCGGACTTCTTCGTGCGATAGCCATCGCCGAAGGAAAGTGCTCCCTGCTGCATGAGCTGCGCAATCGTCAACGTCTCAGGCATCGACCCTCCCGAGCTGCTCCCGAACCGTCTTCTCCAGCTCTGCTGACTTCTCGAACAGGCCGAACAGCTCCTCCGTCAGCGTGGCAATCCGTTCTGCCACATCCTCCGCGTCCTCTTCCTCCGCCTCGACGGCACCCACATACCGCCCCGGCGTCAGCACATACCCGTGCTCCCGCACCGTCTCCAGGCTCGCCGAGAAGCAGAAGCCCGGTACGTTCTCGTACGTCAGCCCCTCGGTCTTCGCTGACTCCGTGCCCCGCCACGCGTGGTAGACGCTCGCGATCTTCGCGAGGTCCGCACTGGTGAACGCACGCTCCGTGCGGTCGACCATCTCGCCCATCTCGCGGGCGTCGATGAACAGGATCTCCCCGCGCCGGTCCGCCAGGCCCTTCGCCCCCTGCGGCGACTTGTCCTTCGCCAGGAACCACAGACACGCCGGGATCTGCGTCGTACGGAACAGCTGGGACGGCAGCGCCACCATGCACGCCACCAGGTCCGCCTCCACCATTGATTGGCGGATCTCGCCTTCGCCGCTCGACTGGGAGCTCATCGAGCCGTTCGCCAGGACGATGCCAGCCGTACCGCGCTCGCCCAGCTTCGAGACCATGTGCTGGAGCCACGCGTAGTTGGCGTTGTTCTTCGGGGGGACGCCGTACCTCCACCGCGGGTCGCCCTCGTCCCTGTCCCAGTCCTTGAAGTTGAACGGAGGGTTGGCCATGACGAAGTCGGCCCGAAGATCGGGGTGCTTGTCGTCGGTGAAGGTATCGCCCCAACGGGGGCCGAGGTTGCCGTCGATGCCATGAATGGCGAGGTTCATCTTGGCCAGACGCCAGGTACGCTCGATATTTTCCTGGCCGTAGACGGAGATGTCCGCCTTGTGGCCGCGGCCCCGGTGGGCCTCGATGAACTTGGCTGCTTGTACGAACATGCCGCCTGAGCCACACGCCGGGTCGTACACCCGGCCCTCGTACGGCTCCAGGATCTCGACGATCAACTGGACAACGGATCGGGGTGTGTAGAACTCTCCAGCCCGCTTGCCCTCCGCGCGCGCGAAGTTGCCAAGGAAGTACTCGTACACCTCGCCGAGCACGTCCTGCGCGGGCCTGTCCTCACCGCCGCCGAAGCGCGCGTCGCTGATGAGGTCGACGAGCTCACCCAGACGCTTCTGGTCAATGTTGTCGCGGTTGAAGATCTTCGGGAGGACGCCGGTCAGGGCGGCGTTCTCACGCATGACCGCATCCATAGCCTCGTCGAGGAGCTTGCCCACTCCCTGGCTCTTCGCGTTAGCCGCGATCCACGACCAGCGGGCCGTCTCCGGGACCCAGAAGACGTGGGCACCGGTGTACTCGTCGCGGTCCTCCAGGAAGTCCCCGATCTGATCCTCGGAGATGCCGTCCTCAGCGAGCTCCTTGGCCAGTTCGTTGCGGCGCTCCTCGAAGGCGTCGGAGACGTACTTCAGGAAGATCAGGCCAAGGACGAACTCCTTGTACTGCGCAGCGTCGATGGAGCCGCGCAGCTTGTCGGCGGCCTTCCAGAGGATCGCCTGGATCTCCTTGGGCGTGGAGGCGCTGAACAGCTCCTCCTGCTCGGTGGGCTTCTTCTTGCGCGGGGGCATGGGGTGGGTCGTCTCCTTCAGCCGGCGATTTCGGGAAGTTCGGGCAGGTTCTGGATCGTCAAGGTGCCGTCGGCCATGCCAGCGGCGGTGATGCGGGCCAGGTCATCGAGGGCCTCGGACTGCTGCCGCAGCAGCTCCGCGCGGCGCTCGATCTCGGCGAGCACGGCCTCGTACCGCTCCAGCTCCTCGCGCCCAAGATCGGGAACGCTCAGGTCCTCGATGCCGTACGAGGCCCGTACGGCTCCGCTGGTGCGGCCGCGGTCGGAAGCGGCGGCCCGCAGCAGCGCTGCCAGGACCCGAGGGCGTACCGGGGGGTCGGCGTCGGGATGGGCGCGCAGGACGCGGGCGGGGGCGACGACGACCGACAGGCCCTCGGTGTCGACGTGGACGCCGAAGCGTGGGCTGGTGGTGACGACGAGGTCGCCGGGCTCGGTGAACTGGACGTGTTCGTACGCCGTGAGGACCAGGCCCCGGTCGATGCGGCGGCTGCCGAACCGTGAGGTGCCAAGGATCTCCTCCGGCCCGATCACCGCATAGTGGCCATCGGTCGAGAGGTGCTCGGGGGCGATGCGGTGACCGGGGCGGCGGCGCAGACGGCGGTCCTTGAGGAGCCGGCCGACCGTCGTACGGCGGACCGGCTGGTCTTCGGAGCGGAGTACGGCCCCGGTCTTCAGCGGGCCGTCGCCGGTAACCCGACGCGTGGCCCGCTCGTCAAGTTCGGCGAGGTGTCGTTCCGCGTCGGCGATGCGGGCAGGGCGTTCCATGACGGCCCGTGTGTGCCGGGCCTCGGGCGAGCGGTGCTCGGGAGTGAAGGGGGAGCCCGGCCTGTCGTCGAGGTCCCTCGCCGGTACGACGGCCGCGTGGCGGAGCCGGTGGCGGCGATCCCCGCGCCATTCAGAGGCTCGCCAGATGGCGATGTCCTCGGCGAGCGTGTCGAAGACCAGCTCGGTGAGCGGCTGGGCGGAGTAGTCAGCGAGGAGGACGAGGCCCGTGCGCTCCTCCTCAGGGGTGCGGGACAGAAGCCAGACAGCAGTGCGGTAGCCGGGGCGGTAGGCGAAGGCCCCGTCGGGGAGGCTGATCGCCGCCTTGAGGAGGCCTTCGTCGAGGAAGGAGCGGCGCAGGCGGTCCGCGTCGCCGTGCCGGGGCAGGGGTCGGACCAGCCCGTCGGCCGGGCCGAGGATGACCGCCGTCGAGCCGTCGCCGAGGTAGTCGGTGAGGTCCTGGACCCGTTCCAGGACCTGGCGTGCGCTGCGGGTCTCGCCCGCCTCGTACGGAAGAGCGCAGACCAGTACGTCGGGGTCGCCCCAGTCCTCCGCGGAGAGCTCCTCGCCCTCGGTGACATCGAGCGAGAACTCGTACACGCCCCGGACGAGCATCCGGCGGCGGACGAGACGGGCGAGCGTCGGGTCAGGCTCGGCCGCGAGGTAGGTGTGGCCAGCGTCCTCCGGCGCGGCTGCGTGCAGGGCAGCGAGCAGGTCGCCGCTGCGGGCGTACGGAGTGGCGAGGACGGACTCGTCGGGCAGGGTGTCGACGCCGGCCAGGGCCGCGAGGGCGCGAGCCACCGCCGGGGTGGGTTCGTCAGCCGCCAGGTCGTGGAAGCCGAGGCGGCGGCGGGCCTCCAGGACCCAGTCGAAGGCTTCGGCGGGGGTGTAGGCGGCCTCGGTCAGCTCGTCGGCGAGCGCGCCCAGGGCCGGGCCCAGGCGGTCCGGGTCGGGGACGGCCTGCAGCTCGGAGAGGAGGAAGGCGTCCTCCGCGTCGAGGCTCGCGGCCTGGTCGAGGAGGTCGTTCCAGACCTGCCCCCCGACCGGTGCGTCGCGCTGCTGGCGCAGGCAGATCAGGGCCGTCAGCGCGCCCACCAGGACGGGGGCGGAGAGGCCGAAGGACCGCCAGGCGGCAAGGGTGTGCAGAGCCGCCTCGGCCCGCAGCCGCCGGGGCTCGGCGTTGCCGCGGTGGGTCCGGATCAGCCAGTCCACGACCTCCCGGACGTCGAAGAGGGGGCTGCCACCCTCGCGGGTCACTGGTGCGGGGAAGTCGGGGTGGCGCCGGCTCCAAGTGGTGGGGACGGGCCGCTTCACCTGCGCGAGGGCGGCGATCTCGGCGTATCCGATACGCCAGGACAGCAGACCGGGCAGGATGGGAGAGCCGTCGACCAGCGCCGGACTACTCATCGGTCCCCCTCTCCTGGGCTTTCGTGGGCGTTCACGGATTTCCGCGGATTCGTGTCCGCCGCGACAGCTTCGGTGAGCGGACGGCAGAAGCCTACCGTCAATCGCCGTTAGATCGATGATCTGCCTGATAACCCCCCTTATCAGACTGATAGTGCTCAGCGATTTGCACGACTGACAAGCTCCCTCCCCGAAGCGGAGCTCGCCATGACCCGCATACCCCCGCCAGCCAGGTACCGACTGAAGGCCATCAACTCGCTTCGAAAGAAGGAAAGTTGATAACCCTAGTTATCAACTTCTTGAAGGCTTTATGGCCTGCCTCCTCCCTATCGTCTCCTCCTGTCAGAAAGCGGCATCGACACCGCCGAACGCCGCCACACCATGCAGGAGGCCCTCGTGACCGAGAAGGAACAGCACCAGCAGACCGCGCTCCCCCTCGCCGACACGGTGGCGAAGCGCCTGGCCGAGTCGGCCCTCCCCGGACCCGTCAAAGCCCTTCTGCGTGAAGCACTCGACAGCGACGCCGCCGGCACCGCCGCTTCGTCGGCTCCCTCCGGGCGCGTCTACCTCGATTCCCTCGCCGTCAACGGCTTCCGCGGTATCGGCCCCCGCGCCAGGCTGAGCCTGAGCCCCCGCCCCGGCGTCAACCTCGTCGTGGGCCGCAACGGCTCCGGCAAGTCCAGCCTCGCCGACGCCATCGAGGTCGGCTTCACCGGCACCCGGGCCCACCGGGCGGGTCAGGATGCCACGCGCGGCGGCCACTGGTCCAACCTCCACAACGCCGACAGCCCCAAGATCGAGCTCAAGCTCGCGATCGAGGGCGACACCGGCAACAGCACCCTCACCCGCACCTGGACGAGCGAGGAGTTCGGCAGCTCCGAGGGCACCTTCAAGCGCCCCGGTCACGGAACCGTCCCCCTGGCCGAAGCCGGCTGGGACACGGCCCTCGCCGACCACCGGCCTTTCCTCTCGTACACCGACCTCGACCTCATGCTCACCGGCAAGCCGTCCGAGCGGTACGACGCAATCGCCGCCATCCTCGGCATGGACCTGCTCTCCACCGCGACCAACAGGCTGAGCGCGCGGGAGAAGGCCCTCGCCACCACTGCGAAGGAGACGAGGGACGCCCTGCCCGGCCTGAAGGAGGCCCTCTACTCGCTGGAGGACGACGACCGCGCCGTACAGGCCCTGCTCGCCGTGGACACCCCGGGAGCCCTGGACCTCGACACCATCGACGCGCTCGTCGCCGGTCTCCCCCCGGCCGACGACAGCCGACTCGCCGAGCTCCAGATCGAGTCCGGGGCGCAGGGGCCCGACCTGGCGGAGGTCGGGGAGGCCGTCCAGCAGCTGCGGATCGCCCTTGCCGACGTGGAAGACCTCCACGGCTCCGACGCCGAGAACGCCCGGCTGCGCGCCGACCTGCTGGAGAAGGCCCTCGCCCACGCCGACCGGCATCCCGACGACGACGTCTGCCCGGCGTGCGGAACGGAACGGGTCCTCGGACGGGAGTGGCACGACCGCGCCTCTCGGCAGGTGGCGGAGTTGCGCCGTGAGGCGAAGACCGCCGAAGACGCGCGGGACGCCGTACGGACAGGTGAGCGGAACCTCCAGAACCTCATCGAGAACCCCAAGCGGATCCCCGTGGCTCTGGCCGGCCCGTGGAAGGTGTGGACCGACTGCCGGCAGATCACCGACCCCGTCGAGCTCGCCAGGAGCGCCGAGGAGGCCGCCGCGGTCCTCACTGACGCCTGCGACACCGTAAGGAGGCATGCGGCCCGCGAGCTGGAGGAGCGCGACGAGCGGTGGCGTGCGCTCGTCATCCGGCTCGCCACCTGGGCGGACAAGGCGCGCGAGACCGAGCGGAACAAGCCTCTGCTGGGCAACATCCGCAAGGCGGTCAAGTGGCTCAAGGACCTCTCCACCGAGCTGCGGGAGCAGCGCATGGAGCGCTTCACCGACGCCACCCAGGGCATCTGGGAGCGCCTGCGGCAGGAGAGCAACGTCGACCTCACGGCGGTGAGCCTGAAGGGCAGCGAGAAGGCGAACGTCCGCAAGCTCGTCATGGCGGCCTCCGTCGACGGCCAGGACGCCCCGGCGCTCGACGTCATGAGCCAGGGGGAGCTGCACTCCCTCGCGCTCTCCCTCTTCCTGCCGAGGGCCACGACCGCGGACAGCCCGTTCGGCTTCCTTGTCATCGACGACCCCGTGCAGTCCATGGACCCGACCAAGGTGCACGGACTCGCCCAGGTGCTGCACGAGATCGGCAGGCACCGGCAGATCATCGTCTTCACGCACGACCCCCGCCTGCAGAAGGCGTTCACCGACCAGGAGCTGCCTGTCACGGTCTTCCAGGTGACACGAGGCGAGAGGTCCCGGGTGAAGGTCGACCGCGTCGACGACCCGGTCGCCCAGGCCATCGGCGACGCCCGGGCCATCGCCGCCACCCCGGGCCTCCCCTCCGAGACGTACAGCCACGTGCTCCCCGGCCTGTGCCGTATCGCCCTGGAGAACGCCTTCCTGGAGGCCGCGTGGATCCGCCACCACCGCACCGGCGGATCGGAGCACGACCTCCAGGCCGCGATCGACAGTGCGGAGAGGTTCCAGGAGGTCGCGGCCTTCGCCCTCTTCGGCGACGTGAAGCGTGGTAACGACGTCAAGGAGGAGGTGCGCCGCCGCTACGGAAGCCCGGCCTGCTTCCTGATCCAGCAGTGCCAGAAGGGAGCCCATCCCGACGGTACCTGGATCCCCGCCCCCCACCGCTTCGTCACGGACGTCGAGAACCTGGCACAGAAGATCCGCAAGCCGGAGGTGACCGCATGACCACCGCTTCCCCTGCTTCCGTCCAAGGTCTGCTGCTTACTGCCGACCGCCTCCTCGACGGCGAACTCGCGGGCGCCACCAACGCTGGCCGGCACCGCGGCGCCTGTCTCGCGCTGCGGACCGCGCTGGAGCTCTGCGTCGACCAGGTACTGGAAGCCACGACGCCCGGTCTGTCCCGCACCACGGGGCGCGCCAAGCTGCTCCTCCTGCACTCCGTCGCGCCGACGAAAACGGCGCGACGGGCAAAGGCCCTCTGGTCCCGGCTGAGTCTGGGGTGCCACTACCACCTGTACGAGCTCGGGCCCACGTACGACCAGGTACGGGCCTGGCGGACCGAGGCCGGCAACCTCGTCCGAGAACTGGCCCACTGACTGCCCGCCATCATCCGGTTTCTGGTAGTTGTTTCAGCGGGGTACGGGCACATGCCCGCGGCGGTGTCCCCCGGCACCGCAGGGAGGACGCACATGAGCACCACCACTCGGGACGAGATCCTTATTGGCGAACAGCGGGCAGTGGACCACGCGTACGACTGCGACCCCATGAAACTCGCCGAACTGATCAGCGGTCTGACGGCCGCCGCATCCGCGAGCGGCAAGGACGTCATCGCCGATCAGGCCGAGGCGGAGGCCCGCTCCGAGGCGTACGGAGGGCTCGACGACAAGAGCCCTCATCTGTCCTGGCCGACGGTGTACGGACACCTCAACGAACCCCAGGACCTGCCCTTGCCTCAAGAGAACCAGGATCACGAAGCCTGACTACTGCCTGGCGGCAGAGGCGAATTACCACCCGCAGGTGGCCGGTGCCGTCGATGTCGGACACCTTCCCCGCACTGCTGCGGCTTCACCCACGTGTCGATCGGCAAGACATCGTGGACCCAGTGATCACAGTCGAAATGGAGAACCCCAATGAGCACTTACGCCGACCCACTGGTCGACGGTGCAACCCCGATGACCGCGTACGAGGGGCAGGTATGGGACACGCTCAATGAGCACTGGCAGCGCCGTAACAACCGCCGTGGTCTGCCGAACTGGGCAAGCGCCGCGCTCGGTCGTACCGGTGAGGTCGCGGGAAACGCCGTGAGGCGAGTCAAGGACGCTGTGCCGGAGGCGGTCGCGGAACCGATCCGTCGCGCAGGCGACGCGGTCGCCGACACGGCCGTGCGGCCGGCGATCGCAGGCGCGGCAGCATTGCTCGAGCTGGTCAACGACTGGGCCATGGATCTCAACAACCCGAAGAGCGTTGAGGAACTCGCCCGCAAGCACGGCTTCGAAATCGACAGTTTCTATGAACTGCGGCAGCAGGACCTCCAAGTCTGCGACCGGCTGCTGACCCGCAACACCCTCAAGTGGCGGACCGCCGGTGCATTCGAAGGCGGAGCCATGGGTCTGCTGGCCATGGTCCCCGTAGCCGGCATCCCCGCCGCGATGACCGCCGACATCCTCGTCATCCAGGTTCTGAGCACGTCGATAGCAGCGCGCATCGCATACTCCTACGGTTATGACGCCAAGGACCCCAAGGAACAGGACTTCATTGAACGCCTTGTACAGCGGTCCTTCATGACCCAGGCGGCCAAAGCAAAGCCGTTGCGTGACGTCGCACGGGCAGCGGACGCGGTCAAGGGGCGCGTGAACTGGTCACAAAAGCTCCGCCAGGACCACCGCCTCCTGGCCGCCCTTGAGAAGTTGATGCAGCAACTGGGCCCGGCCGGCTCCAGGGTACCCGTCAAGAACGTCGCCAAGGTCGTGCCATTCGTGGGCGTCCTCGTCGGTGCCGGCATGAATTCGGCGGTCCTCGGAAGCGTGGCCGCCGACGCCCAGCGGTACTGCCAGACCCGGTTCCTGTGCGACAAGTACGGGCTGCCGCTGCCGGCGGCACTGGCGACCGACCGGGACGACGACCCCCAGGCCAGCACCACGTAAGTGATGGCCGCCGGCCCATGCCCCCGGCGGGTCGTCTGCGGAGTCGGCTGCGCCCCCTCGCCGCCGCGACCGGTGTGCATGATGGAGCTGTCCTCCAAGGCCACCGCGTCCTACCGGCATCGGCGGGGGCGACCGGCAGCCCGACGCCGTGGTGGTCGGGCATCGCTCAGCTGCATCCCAGGTAGGGGCGAGGTGAATTGCCGGCCAGTCAGGTCGGTGTTGAGCACTGCCCGCCACCGATTAATCCAATGACTATTCGTCATCATCTGGTTTGCAATAGCTATTTCAGCGAGGTGCGGGCACATGCCCGCGGCGGTGTCCCCCGGCACCGCAGGGAGGACGCACATGAGCACCACCACTCGGGACGAAATCCTCGCCGGCGAACAGCGGGCGGTGGACCACGCGTACGACTGCTACACCACGAAACTGGCAGAACTGGGCGGCACTTCGGCCGCCACCGCCTCGGCGAGCGGCAAGGACGGAATCGCCAACCGGGCCGAGGCGGAGGCTCGCGCAAAGGCCTACGGAGGGCTCGGCGACGAAGCCCTGGTCTTTGCCCGCGTCGATGCGCCGGAAGACCCGGGAGGAGAACCCCGTCCCTGGTATATCGGGCGCCGCGGCGTGCACGACGCGGAGTACGAGCCGGTGGTCCTGCTGTGGACCAGTCCGCTGGCGAAGAAGTGGATCGAGACCCGGCCCGAGAACCCGGGCGAGGTGGTCCTGCGCCGACAGCTCCGCTGCGTACAGCGGATCGTCGAGAGCTACTTCGACGAGATCTCCCTGCCGACGCCCGTTCCCGCGCCCTCGGCCGAACACGAGCCCGCCACCATACCGAAGCCCCGGCAGGCCGCCGACGACAGCGCGACGAAGGAGAAGGACACACCCCCCGCACCGGGGCACACGTCGGCCTCCAGCCCCGGCGATGTCGTACGACGCCAGTTGCGGAAGGGGCTCCAGCCGGACGACTTCCTGCTTCGGGAGCTCCAGCGGTCGCGCGGCGGCCGGATGCGGGACATCGTCGAGACCATCCGCCGCGACCAGATGGAGCTGGTCACCGGCTCCCCGTCGGACATCCTCGTCGTGCAGGGCGGCCCTGGTACCGGCAAGTCGGCGGTCGGTCTCCACCGGGTGACCTGGCTCGTCAACAACGAGCACTTCAAGGCCCAGGACATCCTCGTCATCGGCCCCCACCAACGGTTCCTCGACTACGTCGGACAGGTCCTCCCAACCCTCGGCACCCGGAACGTCAACGCCGTCCAGCTGGACCGGCTGTGGGAGGGCGAGATTCTCGGTGCCGATTCGCCGAAGGCGCGTCTCGTGAAGTCGGACGAGCGCATGGCGGCCGTCCTACGGCGTCGCATCGAGAACGACTACCGACCTGAGGCTCTCGATGCACTCACCGTCGATCCCTCTTTCGAGGGCGATGAGCCCGCGATCGTCGTCACCGCCGGCAGTACGACCCTCCGCGTGCCGAAGTCCGAGGTCCTCGCCCTCCTCGACCGAGCCCACGCCGGCGACGGGCCCTTCCGGGAGCGGCGCGACCGCTTCCGCGGCCTCTTCGTCGACCGGCTTCTCCAGGAGCTCGCCGACATCGCCCCGCGCCGCGGGCAGGCCGGCACGATCCGCCGCGACCTGGAGCGCAACCGCCGGGTCGAGCGCCTCGTCGAACGCGTCTGGCCGTCCCCCGGCCCCCGGGAGGCCCTGCGCAGCCTCTACGACTCGGCCGACCTTCTGCGGGACTGCGCCGACGGCCTCCTCGACGAGGACGAGCAGGCGGCCCTGCTGCGAGCCCGCGCCGCCAGCGCCGACGCCGATCCGTGGACCCTCGACGACCATGTCTGCCTCGAAGAGCTCCGCGTCCTGATCAGCGGCGACACCCCACCGCGATACGGCCACATCGTCGTCGACGAGGCCCAGGACCTCACCCCCATGCAGGCCCGCTCCCTGCGGCGGCGCTGTGCTGTGGGCGGCTCCATGACCGTCCTGGGCGACCTCGCGCAGGCGACTGGCGCCCACATCCCGACAAGCTGGGACCTGCTCGGCGCGCTCCTCTCCGACCACGGCGACTGGAGGGTGGCTCAGCTCACCACGAGCTACCGTGTCCCCGCCGAGATCATGGAGTTCGTCGCCCCTCTCGCACGGACGATCGCGCCAGCCCTGCCGTACCCGCAGGCCGTCCGCGAGGCGGGAGCGGACGCCGTACGAACCGTGGCGACCGAGCCGTGGAAGCTGCTCGACGACACCGTCGTCCATGTGGCCCGGCTCATGGACACCAGTGATGGCAGCGCCCCCCGCTCCGTGGCCGTCATCGTTCCCGACGACTCGGACTGGCTGGACGCCATCAGCCGCAGGATCGCCGAGAACGGTGACATCGGTGAGCGGAACGGCGAGGCTGTCTCCGTGCTGGCCGCGGCGCAGGTCAAAGGCATGGAGTACGACCACGTCCTGGTTGTCGAGCCCGCCACGATCGCCGACCGCGGCCCCGCCGGGCTGCGCCAGTTGTACGTGGCCCTCACCCGCAGCACCCAGAGTCTGACCGTTCTGCACACCGCCCCGCTGCCGGAGGTGCTCACCGGTTCCGGGGACGCCCAGGCACCGACGGTGCCCGATGCCCAGCCGGAGGGCGCCGAGGTCGGAAGGCTTCCCCGGATCGGTACCGATGTCCGGGTCGAGGTCGTGGACCGGGCCCCGGGCGGTCGCTACAAGGTCAAGCCGTTGTCACCGGTGATCGACCGACCGCTCGTCCTCACCGTCCGCCATGGATCGGTTCCCCCGCTGCGGGGGGAGAAGCTGGACTGCTGGGTGTTTGCCAACGAGACAACCCAGACGGTGCTCACCGCCGACCAGCGCGGTCGGTCGCCCGTTTCGGAGCGGATGGCAGGGCGCTACCTCGCGGCACTGGATGTTCTCGGAGACTTGGCCGAGAGCGACGGCGACGTTCCTGACGCCCGCAGCCGTCTCTCCGAACTCCAGGGCATGGCCAACCGCATCCTCCGGCGAGACCAGGCCGACTGGGTCGACGTGCTTCACCTGTTCGGCGACCCGGGCAGAGAGCGACTCGGAGTTCTTCGCGACCTCGCCGCGGCGACCAACCGCGCGCTCAAGGAGGGCACTTTCGACGTGGGCCGGCTCGCGGAGGGGTTGGCAGCTTCCGGCTGGGCGGGACCTCTTGCTGTAGCGCGGCGAGAACTCCAGGAGCGCTTCTGCACGACGCCGAACTCCGACGGCGCGGTCCCCGACGCCCCGACGCAACCCGACCAGAAGGAAGAAGTGCAGATGACCACCGCGGACACCATCGCCGCAACACCGGCTGCGACCACGAAGGACGGTTTCCTCCGTGCACTGGAAGCGGCTGCTGGGGCCGACCGTACGTGCAAGAAGCACGAGGCGGTCCGCCACGCGCTGAAGGCATCACTTCTCTGGGCGGACCTCCAGCCGGCCGACTCCTCGGTCGTCGACGTCAGCTGCGTCACCAAGCATGGTCTGTTCCTCTACGAGGCCCTGGGGGCAGGCTGCTCCACCTATGCGGACCTGCGATCGGGCGCGACCCGCCTGCTCGAGATCAACCACACGCTGCCCGCGCCGGCCGACGGTCTCTACCTCGTTCTCTCCGAACCGCCCGTCGAGGATTGGTCTGTGGACACGATTCGTGACGTCTTCCGCGTCAATGTCATCTGGCGCAGCCCGGCCGGCTGGGGTGGCGAGAACGCGGACACCGCCTTTGGCTCCTCCGGGGTGAGTAATCACCAGTAGCCGTCGTCCAGTTCGCTCCTGCGCCTGCTGGAGCAGACGAAGCAGGCGCAGGTAATACCACGTGGGTTGGGAGTGAAGTCGAGCAGTTCTGACGCCCCGATGAAGTGCCGGCCCCGGCAACCAGGGTCACAACTCGCAGGCGCTCAACAAAGAGAGATGGGCCCGCCGGGAATCCGCCCCTCGATGTATCCGGTGGCCAGCAGGGCGATGCCCTCAGGGTGGATCTCCCGCCTCCGTCTTCGCAGGTCTGCGACACCCCATCGAGAGTGCGTGGGGGATCTCTGCTCGATTGCCGCCCCCTCGGTGTCGCTGATGCGGACGATGAAGACACGTGCCGCCGTCACGCGGCCGAACTCCCAGTTGTCGCCGGCGCGCGACTGCCAGAATCCGTAGACGGAGCCGAGACGTGGATTCGACAATCCGAACTGCTCATCCAGGAGCCGGACAGCCGACTCCATGAACTGTGCTCCGCTCAGCATGCGGACTTGCGGGACGGTCCAGCCGCCGCAGCACCCGCCACACAGCAGGAGTCAGCGCTGGTCGTCCAGTAAAGGAGATACGCGCGGCGGTCGGAGCGGGGCCAGGGCACCCAAGGGGCAGCGTGGAGGGTCACATCTCAAGCCTCACGCGCTGCTATTTGAGTAGCGACTTCTGGGTCGTCGGATGGGCGAGCTGGCGCACCCAAAGGGATGGGCTGAGGCACTTCAGTCAGGCTCCGAGTGGCAGCCGATGAACGGCGTGAGGCCTGGCGTGACCTGCGCGAACCTGGAAAATCGTTGGGAAAAATGCCCTGGCGCGTTCGGCGGCCTCCCAGCGCATTCGCCCTGATCTGCGGCGATCCAATTTCCTGCAGATCCCACTGAGGCGGGGCCTGCCGACTGCCTGCGGTGGGGCGGGCGGTGTTCGGCCGACGGCAGACAGACTAGCGGATCCGGCGCTCGGAGATCGTGTGCGGTGGCAGGTGCCGAGGGCGGGAACTGGCTATTCTGGCCCGGCCGCTATGTCCGGGTTGGCAGCTGATGAGTAGATACGTACAGATAATCCGACAAGAGCTTTTCTGGTTGGTGCCTGGTCTGGTCGCCCTCGCCGTGGGCCTCGCCGGGATCGGTGTGCCCGAGCTGTGGCGCGACGAGGTGTCGAGTTGGAGCGCCGCCGGGCGGCCGCTGCGCGGACTGTTCGCGATGCTGGCCAACGTCGATGCCAGCAACGGCGCTTCGTACGTCCTGCTGCACGCCTGGACGGGTCTGTTCGGCGACTCACCCGCCGCCCTGCGGCTGCCGTCCGCCCTGGCGGTCGCCGGCGCCGCCTGCTTCACCGCGCTGATCGCCCGACGGATGTTCGCCTCGCCGGTCGCCGGACTCGCCGGCGGCCTGCTGCTGGCGACCGTGCCGCAGATCTCCCGCTACGCCCAGGAGGCCCGCGCCTACGCGGTGGTGGCCTGTGCGGTGGCCGCCGCGACCTGGCTGCTGCTGCGGGCGCTGGAGCGGCCGACCGCCGACCGCTGGGCCTGGTACGCGCTGGCGACCGGCGTGGCCGGGGTCTTCCACCTCGTCTCGCTGGCCTGCCTGGTCGGCCAGCTGCCGATGGTGGCGGCCGCCGCCCTGCGGCCGGACGCCCGCCGGGTGCTCCGGCAGTGGCCGCTCGCGGTGGCCGCCGGGGTGGCCCCCGTGCTGCCGGTGATGGCGCTCGGCCGGCTGCAGTCGGGCCGCCAGCTGTCCTGGTTGGCCGCGCCGACCGTCCGTGACCTGCGGTTCGTCTGGCAGGACCTGTTCGGCTCGCACCAGGTGCTGTACGCGTTCCTGGCCATGGCGCTGCCGGCCCTGCTGCTGCGCGGCTCCCGGCGCCCGGCCGCGCTGCTGCTGCTCGCGGCCTCGCTCCCGGTCGGCGCGGTGTGGGGGGTGTCGCGGCTCGGCAGCACCTCCTTCTTCCTGGCGCGCTACCTGCTCTTCACGGTGCCGCTCTGGGCGGCCCTCGCCGGGGGCGGGATCGGCGCCCTGGCCGCGCTGCTCGGCCGGCCCGTCCCCGTCCGCCGGGCGCCGGCCGCGGTGTCGGCCGCGGCGGCGGTGCTGCTGGTGGCCGCGGCGGCCGCCGTCCCGGCCTGGCTCGGCCTGGACCACCAGCGGGTGCTGCGGACGGCCGCCTCGCACACCGACACCGACTACCGCGGGGCGGCCCGGCTGGTGGCGGCCGGGTACGCACCGGGCGACGCACTGGTCGCGGTCGGCGGCGACCTGGACTGGATGATGGTCGGCCCGGCCGTCTCCTACTACCTGCCCGCCGGGGTCCGCCCCCGGCAGCTCTTCGTCCGGGAGAGCGCGGCGGCCGCCCACGACCTCTTCGCGGTCGAATGCCCGGTGCCCGTGACCTGCGTCGGTGACGAGAAGCGTGTCTGGGTCGTTACCATCGGCACGGGCGACGATCCGTACGAGCGACTCCCGGGCGAACAGGCCCGGGCCCTGCGGACGGCATTCGTCCCGGCCGAGGTCCGGCACGTCCCCGGGCTGACGGTGTCGCTCCTGGTCCGCCGCCCGGCGGCCGGTGCGGCACCCGCGCCGGGCCGTCCGTGACCCGCCGCCGACCCGAAAGGCTGTGCCGTGACTGCCCCTGAGGAGACCACCTTCGCCGATCTCGGCAGGGTGCTGGTGATCATCCCGACCTACAACGAGGCCGAGAAC